>JACCTM010000305.1 GCA_013812385.1 Geodermatophilaceae bacterium
GACAGCCATCGGCTCTCGCAGGTGATCCGCCGTACGGTCGGCAAGTGGGTCTCCGACACCTACCGGCGACGGCCGATGATCATCCCGACGGTGCTCGAGGTCTGAGCGTGAAGGTCGAGGTCACCGACAACACCGAGGCGCATCGATACGAGGCGCACGCAGACGGGAGACCCGCCAGGTTTCTCGTGTACTCGATTTGATGTAGAGACAGGCCTTGCCGGTCGAGTGCTTGCCGAGACGATCGAGGAGATCCCCGTACTTCTCGAAGCCGTCCATCAGGTAGAGCGTGAGGCTTGCCTTGCGCGGTGAGAACCCCACGACGAACCTGTCGCCCTCGCGCCCGCTGTCGTAGCTGTAGTGGTTGTCGCGGAAACCGACGATGCTGGCGCCCCACATCCTGGGGCCCACCCCGGTCGCCCGGCTGAACGGTCGCCGGCGGCCTTCGCATCCGCCTGTCGTTGCGGGTCGGCGATCCCGTCCAGGAAGGCGGTGACATCACCCTCGTGCGGCGTGGTCTTCGATTCGGCCATGACCGGCACGGTAACGCCATGCTTGGACAGTTCAGGGTGCAACAGGGACCGCCAAAATCAGTGGGCGCCTGGATCCGCCGGAAGCTATGGTCCGAGCGCATGAGCGAACACCGTTTCTATGGCGATCTCGCTGTCTGGTGGCCCCTGATCTCACCGCCCGAGGAGTACGCCGAGGAGGCCGCCCATGCGGCCACAGTGCTCAACTCGGCCTCGATACCTGTACGTGAAGTGCTGGAACTGGGCAGCGGTGGCGGCCACAACGCCGTCCACCTCAAGGCCCATTTCGCTCTGACCCTCGTCGACCTCTCCGAGCAGATGCTAGAGGTCTCGCGACTGCTGAATCCCGAGTGCGAACACCGTCAGGGAGACATGCGCACCCTTCGACTGGACCGCAGCTACGACGCGGTGTTCGTCCACGATGCCGTGGATTACATGACCAGCGAGGAGGACCTACGACGAGCCATCGGCACGGCATATCTGCACTGCAGACCTGGTGGCATCGCGCTGTTCGTTCCCGATGACACGGCCGAGACCTTCGAGTCGAGCAGCGATTCCGGCGGCACCGACGGTGACGACGGACGCTGCGTGCGATTTCTCGACTGGACGTGGGATCCAGAACCGGGCGACGACCTGGTCCTGACCGAGTACGCATTCCTGCTCCGTGAAGCGGATGGTTCGGTGCGGGTCGTGCACGAATCTCACTGCACGGGTGTGTTCAGGCGCGAGATGTGGCTTGGGTTGCTCGCCGAAGCCGGCTTCGACGCGCAGGTCGTCCTGGAGCAGACCACCGAGCAGCGCACCCCGCGTGAGATGTTCGTCGGCCACCGACCCGGCACCACAGCGTCCAGCGATAGGACGTAGGTCGACTACGCGACCGTGGCCCCGGGTTCCACACCCTCGACCGAGAGCAGATGCACAGTCCCAGATCGTTCAAGACCGCCAAGGACGAGGAACTCCGATCTGAACCCGGCGATGCGCTTGGCGCCCAAGTTGATCGCTCCAACCACGAGACGACCGATCAATTCCTCCTCCGAGTAGTTCGTGACCTGTGCCGAGGTCCGAAGGAGGCCGACGTCCGGTCCGAAGTCGACGGTCAGCTTCCAGGCGGGGACCCGTGCCTCGACAAATTCGGCGACGGCGACGACCCGGCCCACGCGCAGATCCACGTCGAAGAATGCCGCGCCGATGTCGGGCTTGCGCTGGCTGGGAGTACTCATTGGTCCGACCGTAACGCCATGGATGCTGGCTAGACACGCGTGTCCCGCCTGTCACACAGACCCCACCTGTCGCGCTAGCGTGCAGCCATGCCCACGCGCTCCCCCGCGACGGCCCGGTCTCGCGCGGGCACAGAGCCGCCCACATCAAGTAGGTCTGCCTCCGGTCAGACGGGGACAGGAAGGCGCAAACCCACGCGTGGCGCAGCGGCGGGCGGGTCGGGCACGAGGAGCGCCGCGGCCCACACTCCGGGTGTCCGCAAGTCTCCACCCCGCAAGCCGCCGGTCCGTACGTCGCAGCGGAGCAACAACACACGAAACCGCCAATCGCGAACGCTGGGAAGCTCGCTTGCCAAGGGGGCGACCGCCGCCTGGACGCTGCTCGCTCGCGCCGTGGGTGGGGCAGTACGAGCTGTCGGACGCCACCCCGAGGACGGGAGCGTGCTCGATCCGGCCCACCGCCGTGACGGCGTCGGGCTGGGCGTCGTCGGCTTGGCTGTCATCCTCGGAGTCGGCGTCTGGACCGACGACACCGGGCCGATCGGATCGGCTCTGGCCGGCTTCGGCCGGACCAGCATCGGCGGGGTCATCCTGGTCGTTCCAGTTGTGTTGCTGCTGGTGGCAGTCCGGCTGCTCCGGCACGCCCCCCGCCCGGACAGCCGCGGACGGTTGGTGATCGGTTGGGTCTGCGTCGTCATCGCGGTGCTCGGCATCACCCATGTCTTCTCGGGTCAGCCCACGACGGCGGATGGCCGTGCTGAGGGTGCCGGGGCGATCGGTGCGGTCGCCGCCGGCCCGTTCGTCAGCGGACTCGGCGCTGTCGTCGGGACCATGCTGCTCGTCCTGATCGGCTTCTTCGGATTTCTGGTGATCACGGCCACGCCGGTTCACCAGATACCCATCCGTAGCAAAGCGTTGTGGGCCAAGGTGTTACGCCGCCCAGGCCCCTCGGCCTCCACCGACCCGGCCGGTGGCGGCGCGGACGGTACGGATGATGACGACGAGGCCGCGAGCCAGGCGCTGGCCAAGGTCCGGCTGCGCCGCCCCTCCCGCAGGCGTCAAGCCGTGCAGGCGGACGCCGTGACCGACCCGGACAAGGCGCATGGCTCCCTCCCGGACAGCGCGACCACTGAAGCGGTTCCCGAGCTACCCACTATCGCGAAGCCCGAACAGCTGGCGATCAATCCGCTGGAAGGCGACTATCGGTTGCCACCGGCGAACATGCTCAAGCCCGGCACGCCGCACAAGGCGCGCAGTTCAGCCAACGATGCCACCATCGCCGCGATCACCAGCGTCCTGGACCAGTTCACGGTGGACGCAGCCGTCACCGGTTTCACCCGCGGACCGACGGTCACCCGATACGAGGTCGAACTCGGGCCCGCCGTCAAGGTGGAGCGGATCACGAACCTGGCCCGCAACATCGCCTATGCGGTGGCCAACGACAACATCCGCATCCTCGCCCCGATCCCCGGCAAGTCGGCGGTCGGGATCGAGGTGCCCAACGTCGACCGCGAGATCGTCAGTCTCGGTGACGTGCTGCGTTCCTCCGCGGCCGTCCACGACCACCATCCGTTGCTGGTCGGACTCGGCAAGGACATCGAGGGCGGTTATGTCTGCGCCAATCTGGCCAAGATGCCGCATCTGCTGGTGGCCGGAGCCACCGGCGCCGGCAAGTCCAGCTTCATCAACGCACTGCTGACCTCGTTACTGCTGCGGGCTACTCCAGACCAGATGCGGATGATCCTGATCGATCCCAAGATGGTCGAGCTCACACCCTACGACGGTGTGCCGCACCTGATCACGCCAATCATCACCGATCCCAAGAAGGCGGCGACGTCACTGGTCTGGCTGGTCGAGGAGATGGAGCAGCGCTATCTCGACATGCGCGCGTCCGGCGTGCGGCACATCGACGAGTTCAACCGCCGCGTGGTCAGCGGCAAGATCACCGCGCCACCTGGAAGTGAGCGCGTCTACACCCCGTACCCCTACATCCTTTGTGTGATCGACGAACTGGCCGACCTCATGATGGTGGCCCCGCGTGACGTCGAGGACTGCGTCGTACGGATCACCCAGAAGGCGCGGGCCGCCGGCATCCATCTGGTCCTGGCCACCCAGCGGCCCAGCGTCGACGTGGTCACCGGGCTGATCAAGGCGAACGTGCCGAGTCGGCTGGCCTTCTCGACGTCGAGTCTCACTGATTCGCGGGTCATCCTGGATCAGCCCGGCGCGGAGAAGCTGATCGGGATGGGCGACGCGCTCTACCTGCCGGTCGGAGCCGGGAAACCGGTACGCGTACAGGGCGCCTTCGTCGGGGACGCCGAAATCGAGGCGATCGTGGCGCACTGCAAGAAACAGGGGCAGCCGGAGTACCGCGAGGACGTCGTCACGGTCAACCAGTCGGCCAAGAAGGACGTCGACGAGGACATCGGCAATGATCTGGACCTGCTCTGTCAGGCGATCGAACTCGTCGTCACCACGCAGTTCGGGTCGACCTCGATGCTGCAACGCAAACTGCGAGTCGGCTTCGCCAAGGCCGGCCGGCTGATGGACCTGATGGAAAGCCGGGGAATCGTCGGCGTGTCCGAGGGCTCCAAGGCCCGCGACGTTCTGGTCAAGCCGGACGAACTCGACGCGATCCTCGACGCCCTGCGGGTCTGAGGTAGTTCCGCCCCTCGGGTCGAGGGCCGGTCGGGGTGCCGGGTCCGCTAGTAGTCTCCGGTCGTGACCCCCGTGCCCCTGCCGTCTCCCGGCCGCGGACAGGACGTGGCTCTGCTCACCCTCGGCTGCGCCCGGAACGACGTGGACTCCGAGGAACTCGCCGGTCGGCTCGAGGCCGACGGCTACCGGATCTCCAAGGACGCCGAAAGCGCGGACGCGGTGCTGGTCAACACCTGCGGATTCGTCGACGCCGCAAAGCGTGAATCGGTGGAAACCCTGCTCGCCGCCAGTGACGGCAACGCCAAGGTGATCGCGGTGGGCTGCATGGCGCAGCGGTACGGCTCGGAGTTGGCCAAGGAGTTGCCCGAAGCCACCGTGTTGTCCTTCGACGACTACGCGACCATCGGCGAGCGAGTCCACGACGTCCTGCACGGGCGCACGTTGACTGCGCACACGCCCTCCGACCGTCGCCTCATCCTGCCGATTGCGCCGATCGACCGCACGGCGGAGGTGGCTCCGCCCGGACACGGCTGGCTGCGTCGCCGTCGGCTGACCACCGGCCCGTCGGCCTCGATCAAGTTGGCCAGCGGCTGTGATCGCCGCTGCAGCTTCTGCGCGATTCCGAGCTTTCGCGGGCGCTTCGTCTCCCGTACACCGGCCGAGATCTTGGCCGAGGCGAGTTGGCTGGCCGGCAGCGGCGTGCGGGAAGTCATCCTGGTCAGCGAGAATTCGACCTCGTACGGCAAGGACTTCGGTGACCTGCAGGCCCTGGAGAAGCTGCTTCCCCAACTCGCTGCTGTGGACGGAATCGAACGGATCCGGGTCAACTACCTGCAGCCGGCCGAAGTCCGGCCGGGATTGATCGAGGTCATCGGCTCGACTCCGAACGTCGCTCCGTACTTCGATCTGTCCTTTCAGCACTCCGCGCCGAGCGTACTGCGGCGGATGCGTCGATTCGGTTCCTCCGAGCGCTTTCTCGAGTTGCTGGTCGTGATCCGGGCGATCAACCCTGAGGCTGGCGTCCGCACCAACGTCATCGTGGGCTTCCCGGGGGAGACCGAAGCAGATGTCGAGGAGCTCGAGGGATTCCTGGACGAGGCCCGGATGGACGCCATCGGCGTGTTCGGTTACTCCGACGAGGAAGGCACCGAGGCCGAAACCTACGACCAGAAAGTGCCCCAGGATGTGATCGAGGAACGGGTACGGCGGCTGTCCGTACGCGTGGACGAACTGATCGCCCAGCGTGCCGAGGACCGGATCGGCACCCAGATCGAAGTGCTGGTGCATGCCGCCGGAAGTGAGGACGTCGGAGATGACCAGGGCCAGGACATCTGCCAGGACACCGAGGAGTCCGACCAGGGCGCAGCCTGGGGGACCGCCGCGCACCAGGCGCCCGATGTCGACGGGCAGACCCTGCTCGGCGCACGAGAGGTCGGTGGCGCCTACGCACCAGGCGATCTGGTACCGGCAACAGTCGTCACCAGCCTGGGTATCGACCTCACTGCCCAGCCGGCCGGTGGGCGCGTACCGGTATGAGCAACGTGGTGCCCGATCCGGCGGCCTCGGCTCCCGATCCGGTTCGGATCCTGAACCTGGCCAACGGCCTGACCATCCTGCGCCTGGCCCTGGTCCCCGTGTTCGCGGTGCTCCTTCTGACCGGTGACGGGTCGGACACCACCATGCGCCTGAGTGCCACACTCGTCTTCGCCGGGGCGGTCATCACCGACCGTTTCGACGGCGTGATCGCTCGGCAGCGCAACCTGATCACCGAATTCGGCAAGGTGGCCGATCCGATCGCCGACAAGGCCCTGATCGGAACCGCGCTGGTCGCCCTATCCTCGCTCGACCTGCTGCCGTGGTGGGTGACCATTCTGATCCTCTTCCGCGAGGTCGCGGTCACTGTGCTGCGCTTCTGGGTCATCCGGCACGGGGTGATCGCGGCCAGTCGAGGCGGGAAGCTCAAGACCGTCGTCCAGGCGGCTGCGATTGGGCTCTACATTCTTCCGCTGTCAGGGGGTTTCGGAACCCTGCGTTGGTGGGTGATGGCGGTAGCGCTGATCCTTACTGTGATCACCGGAATCGACTACGTCGTACGGGCCCTGCGACTTCGCCGGACCAGCGCTCGAGCCATGCAGCGGGCCGCTGCCGCCCGTAGCCAACGAACGCGCGAGGCGACGTGAACGAGTCGCCGGGCACGCTCGAACGGCTCAGCAAGGTCTGACCTGACCCCGTATGACCGCGAGCCCCTCGAGTGATCCGGATTCTGTCCATCGACTGTTGGCCGCCCGCGGCTTGACCGTCGCGGTGGCCGAGTCACTGACCGGCGGCCTGCTCAGTGCGGCACTGACCAGTTCGCCGGGCTCCAGCGCGACCTTTCGCGGCGGACTCGTCGTCTATGCCACCGATCTCAAGGCGCGGCTGGCCGATGTTTCCCGGCCGCTGCTCGACGCGCAGGGTCCGGTCAGCGCTGATGTGGCGCAAGCCCTGGCCTCCGGCGCGCGCCGCAGGCTCAGCGCTGATCTCGGGGTCGGGATCACGGGTGTGGCCGGCCCGGACCCGATATATGGACATCCAGCCGGGACGGTCTTCCTCGCGGTGGCCGGTGCGGACACCGGGGCGGTGTCACGCGTGGAGTTGGCTGGATCCCGTACCGAGATCCGTGAAGCGGCCGTGGCCGCAGCGCTGGACCTCCTCTTGAGCGTTGTCTGTTCATGAGCGTCGTGGTCGTGCGGGGGAACGGCGGAATACCGCCCGCGCCTCCAAGCGTTACGCCCTGAGCAAACGTATGTTCTGTCGACCCGTTCACGCAGACCTCCGGGGTAGTGTCGAGCGCACTCTCAGGCGAGGAAGGGGAGGTAGTCCGTGACTTTGATGAGGACAGCTCTGGGCCGGCGGTTGCGTTCACACCGAGAAGGTCAGCGACGTACGTTGCGTGATGTCTCCGGCAGCGCGCGGGTCAGCCTCGGTTACCTCTCCGAGATCGAGCGCGGTCAGAAGGAAGCCTCTTCGGAGTTGCTCTCCTCCATCTGTGATGCCCTGGACCTTGAACTGGCCGACCTCCTTTCCGAGACCAGCGATGACCTCCGCGCTCCGGGCGGCAGCACCGACCTGCTGACCGGCCAACTGCTCACCGACGCTCCGGTGCTCAAGGCCGTCGACTCGCTCATCGCGGCCTGAGCGGTCCGGTTGGGACGGCCTCGCATGGCCGTGTGTGGCCCGTATGCCGGCTTACCGGCTGGCGCCAACTATCATGGGTGGTACTCCCATGAACACTGCCTCTTCCGTGCTGGCCGCGGAACACTCATTCACGTCTGCCCACGGTGCGCCCGCGGCGGTGCGCTCCGACCTGCGCAACCTCGCCATCGTGGCGCACGTCGACCACGGCAAGACCACACTCGTGGATGCGCTGCTGCGCCAGTCCGGTGCCTTTCGTGCCAACGAGGAGCTCACCGACCGGGTCATGGACTCGGGTGACCTGGAGCGGGAGAAGGGCATCACGATCCTGGCCAAGAACACGTCCCTGGTCTGGCGCGGCACCACGCTCAACATCGTCGACACCCCCGGTCACGCGGACTTCGGCGGCGAGGTCGAGCGCGCGCTGACAATGGTCGACGGAATCGTCCTACTTGTCGATGCAGCCGAGGGCCCGCTCCCGCAGACCCGGTTCGTGCTGCGCAAGGCACTGGAGCGCGACCTTCCGGTCATCCTCGCGGTGAACAAGATCGACCGCCCGGACGCACGGATGACAGCGATCGTCGACGACGTCTACGAGCTGTTCATGGACCTCGACGCCACCGATGACCAATTGGACTTCCCGATCGTCTACTGCTCGGGGCGCGAGGGCACCGCCACCCTGGACGTGGACGCTCCGGGGTCGGACCTGTCCGCGCTGTGCCAGACCGTGCTCGACACCATCCCGCCCCCGACCTACACCGAGGGCGCGCCGCTTCAAGCCTGGGTCACCAACCTCGACGCGAATCCCTATGTCGGGCGGCTGGCGTTGTGCCGCATCGTCGAGGGCACGATCAGCAAAGGCCAGTCCGCTGCCTGGTGCCGCGTCGACGGCAGCATCGAGCGGGTCAAGATCTCCGAACTCTTCCTCACCCAACACCTGACCCGCGTGCCGGTCGAGCACGCTCGGCAGGGCGACATCGTGGCCGTGGCGGGAATCGCCGACATCACGATCGGCGAGACCCTGGCTGACCCGGACGACCCGCGCCCGCTTCCGCTGATCACGGTGGACGAGCCGGCGCTGTCCATGACGATCGGCATCAACACCTCACCACTGGCCGGCCGCGATGGAACCAAGCTCACCGCGCGCCAGGTCAAGAACCGGCTGGATTCCGAACTCGTCGGCAACGTCAGCCTCCGCGTCGAGCCGACCGAGCGGCCAGATGCCTGGGAGGTGCAAGCCCGCGGGGAGTTACAACTGGCGATCTTGATCGAACAGATGCGTCGCGAAGGATTCGAGCTCACTGTCGGCAAGCCGCAGGTCGTCATTCGGGAGATCGAGGGCAAGCGGCACGAGCCGGTGGAGCGAGTCACCATCGACGTGCCCGAACCGCACCTCGGCGCAGTCACCCAACTGCTGGCCGGGCGCAAGGGCCGGATGACCAACATGGTCAACCACGGCCTGGGCTGGGTTCGCCTGGACTACCTCGTCCCTGCCCGCGGCCTGATCGGTTTTCGCAACCAGTTTCTGACGAACACTCGCGGAACGGGTGTGCTCAGTCAGGTCTTTGAGGGCTTCGAGCCGTGGTTCGGCGAGATCAACCTCCGCAACACCGGCTCCTTGGTCGGCGACCGCAGCGGTCCGGCAACGACGTTCGCGATGATGAACCTGCAGGACCGGGCAGTGATGATGGTCAGTCCCGGGACCGACGTCTACCAAGGGATGATCGTCGGTGAGAACAGTCGGGTCGGCGACATGGATGTCAATGTCGCCAAGGAGAAGAAGCTCACGAATATGCGGCAGTCGGCCGGCGATGAAACCGTGAAACTGTCGCCGCCGCGGCTGCTGTCCCTGGAGCAGGCGCTCGGCTTCATCTCCCCCGAGGAGTGCGTCGAGGTCACCCCGAAGCACCTGCGACTGCGCAAGGTGCACCTCGACCCGCACGAGAGGGCCAGGTCGGCGCGCCGCGCCAGCGCCGACAGCTGATCAACTGGGCGGGGCTGACAGCAGCGCGTCGGCGAGGGCTCCG
>JACCTM010000316.1 GCA_013812385.1 Geodermatophilaceae bacterium
GCGCGCGCAGTTGCACGATGCAGTCGAAGGACTCCCCCATCGCGACATCGGTGTGCCAGACGGCAGGTCCCGTGCGGAGACATTCGACCTCCAAGGCCGCACCCGGACCGACCCGCACTGTGTTGTCAACCACCGACAGCGACAGGACATACCGCGGCTTCCCATCAGCTGCGGGAACTCCGAGGCTGAGCCCGCGTCGCTGACCCACGGTGAAACCATGCGCGCCGTCATGCCGGCCGACGATGGTCCCGGTCTCGTCATCCACGATGTCGCCGGCCCGGGTACCGAGGTGCTTTCCGAGGAAGCCCCTGGTGTCGCCGTCGGCGATGAAGCAGATGTCGTGGGAGTCCGGTTTGTCGGCGACGAGGAGTTCACGACGGGCAGCCTCAGCGCGTACCTGATCCTTGGTCAGCTCCCCGAGCGGGAACACAGCGAGACCGAGCTGGCGCTCGGTGAGCGTGGCCAGGACGTAGGACTGGTCCTTGCCCGCGTCCACCGAGCGGCGCAGCACACCGGCGTCGAGCCGGGCGTGGTGGCCGGTGACCACAGCGTCGAAGCCCAATGCCAGGGCCCGGTCCAGAACCGCCGAGAACTTGATCCGCTCGTTGCAGCGCATGCAGGGATTCGGCGTACGGCCGGCGGCGTACTCCGCAACGAACTCGTCGACGACCTCGGCACGGAAACGATCCGCGAAATTCCAGATGTAGAACGGTATTTCGAGGACATCGGCAACGCGGCGGGCATCGTTGGCGTCCTCGACGGTGCAGCATCCCCGCGAACCGGTGCGCGAAGCATCGGGCGTGCTGGCCAGCGCGAGATGGATGCCGGTCACGTCATGACCGGCATCGACCATGAGCGCTGCCGCGACCGCGGAGTCGACCCCACCGCTCATCGCGGCGATCACGTTCATACCCACTGCCTCACTCGAGCCCCGATCAGCGGCGGGCGCCGGACAGGCCAGCCCGCCGCGCCCGCTCGACGACGGCCGGGATGACCTCGAGGAGGTGATCCACGTCGGCCTCGGTCGAGGTGTGACCGAGGGAGAATCGTAAGGATCCGCGCGCGCGTTCGACATCGGCGCCCATCGCGAGCAAGACGTGGCTGGGCTGTGAAACGCCTGCACTGCAAGCAGATCCGGTTGAACACTCGATCCCCCGCGCGTCCAGCAGCATCAGCAGCGCATCCCCCTCACACCCTGGAAAGGACAGATGCGCGTTGCCGGGTAGCCGTCCAGGACCGTCAGCAACGATCGAGTCCACGGGCGATCCGTTGAGAACGGCATCCGGGATCTCGGCCTGTACGCCGCGGACGAGCCGGTCCCTGAGGGCCGCGATGCGCGGCGCCCGATCAAGGCGACCGGAGACCGCGGCGTTCACGCCGACAGCGAGCCCGCGGACAGCCGGTGTGTCCAGAGTCCCGGAACGTACGTCGCGCTCCTGACCCCCGCCGTGCGCCAGCGGTGTCGCGCTCACATCCGTACGGAGCATGAGGACGCCGGCGCCGTACGGGCCGCCGAGCTTGTGCCCGGTCATGGTCAGGGCGTCCACTCCGGAGGCGCTCACGTCGACCGGCAGGATTCCGATGGCTTGAACAGCATCGGTGTGCAGAGGGATGCCGAACGGAGCGCAGACCTCGGCCAGTGCGGTGATGTCGTTGACCGTTCCGACCTCATTGTTGGCCCACATGATGCTCACCAGCGCGACGTCGTCCGGGGCCTCCTCGATGCAGGCGCGCAACGCATCGACACAGACGCGACCGTGTGAATCGGTGGGCAACCAACTGACTTGGGCCCCTTCGTGCTTGTGCAGCCACTCCACGGCATCGAGGACGGCGTGGTGCTCGGTCGGGCTGATGATCAACCGGCGACGGCTGTCGGACTCCCGGCGCGACCAGAACATCCCCTTGACTGCGAGGTTGTCGCTCTCGGTGCCGCCGGAGGTGAAGATCAGCTCGGAGGGCCGGGCGCCAAGTGAGGCAGCGATCGACTCACGGGACTCCTCGACCACCCGCCGGGCGGCCCGCCCGGAAGCGTGCAGGGACGAGGCGTTGCCGACCGCTGCGAACTGCTCTGCCAACGCCTGCGCCACTGCGGGCAGCATCGGTGTGGTTGCCGCATGGTCGAGGTAGGTCATGTCGCTGAGAAGCCTAACCGCCGACCGAGACATAGCGCCCGCGATGAGAGGGCGCTCAGGCCTTGCGCTTGGTGATCTCCTCGGTCAGCGCCGGAACGATCTGGAAGAGATCGCCCACCACGCCGAAGTCAGCGAGTTCGAAGATCGGTGCCTCGTTGTCCTTGTTGATCGCCACGATCGTCTTCGAGGTCTGCATGCCGGCCCGGTGCTGGATCGCACCGGAGATCCCCACGGCGAGGTACAGCTGCGGAGACACCGTCTTTCCGGTCTGTCCGACTTGGTACTGGTGCGGATAGAAGCCCGAGTCGGTCGCGGCACGCGATGCCCCGACCGCGCCACCGAGGGAGTCGGCCAGCCCCTCGATCAGCGCAAAGTTCTCGGCACTGCCGACCCCTCGACCGCCGGAGACGATGACCGAAGCCTCGGTCAGCTCCGGGCGTCCGCCGCCGGACTCTACGGTGCGGTCGAGGACTCTCACCTTCTTCGCGTCGTCACTGATTGCAACGTCCACGACGATCACCTCGCCGGCTGCCGGGGCGGGCTCGGGAGCCACCGAGTTCGGGCGGACGGTGTAGATCGGGGTTCCCTTGGCCACCTTGGACTTCACGATCACCGCACCGGCGAAGACCACTTGCGTGGCTGTGCCGTCCGCGTCGACCTCAGAGATGTCGTTGAGCAGCCCGCTGCCGATCTTCAGCGCCAGCCGGCCGGCGACCTCCTGGCCCTCCTGGGTGCTCGGTAGGAGCACTGCGGTGGCGGCGCTGTCGGCAACCAGTTGAGCAAGTACCTCAGCCTTGGGTGCAACGAGGTGGTTGTCAATGTCGTCGGATTCCGCGACGTAGATCTTGGCGGCGCCGTACTCCGCCAGCCGGTCTTTGACTGCGGCCGCCGTACCCGTCGCGCCGGCGACGACCGCCGAGGGCTCGCCGAACACTCGAGCGGCGGTCAGCATCTCGAGAGTCACCTTCTTGAGGCCGATGTTGTCGCCGTCAGCCACGGCTTCGACCAGAACCAGCACTTCGGACATCTGCGCTACTCCCCTGCCCTCAGACGAACTTCTTCGATGCGAGGAAGTCGGCGAGCTTGGCCGCGCCGTCTCCCTCGTCCTTGACCTGCTGACCCGCGCCCTTGGGGGGCCGGCTGGCGAACTCCAGAACGGTGCTGGTCGCCGCAGCCAGGCCGACCTCCGACTCGTCGACCCCGAGGTCGGCCAGGCTCAGCGTCGTGACCGGCTTGCTCTTGGCCGCCATGATTCCCTTGAAGGAGGGGTACCGCGGCTCGTTCATGGTGTCCCAGGTGCTGACGATGGCCGGCGTCTGGCCTTCGATGGTCCAGTAGCCGCCGTCGGTCTGCCGCTCGACAGTCAGCTTGGAGCCGTCCACGGTGAGTTTGCGGGCTCCTGACAGGTGCGCCACACCCAGTCGCTCGGCCAGCAATGCCGGCATCATGGTCAGGCCACCATCGGTGGATTGCGCACCGGAGAACACCAGATCCCACTCGACGGTGCCCAGTGCCTTGGCGAGCACGGCGCTGGTCGCTATGACGCAGGAGCCGTGCAGGGCAGGGTCCGTGACGTGAATCGCCTTGTCCGCGCCCATGGACAGGGCCTTGCGGATCGTGTCAGTCGCCGATTCAGGTCCCATCGTCAGGATTGTCACCTCGCCGCCGTGCGCCTCCTTGACCTTGAGCGCCTCCTCGATGGCGTACTCGTCCATCTCGCTGATGACGTTGTCAGCCGAGGCGCGGGCCACGGTGTTGTCACTGGGATCGAGCGTGCGCTCACTACCTGAATCAGGTACCTGCTTCACCAGGACGACGATGTTCATCCCCTACGAGCTCCCTGTCCGCTTGTTCGCATTGACTCCGCCGACATGTCTGTGTCGCGGTTCCAGCAGTCTGGCAGGCTCGCCGGCGCTGCATTCTGATCCCGATGTTACTGACGGGTAGCACGGGGGGTGAACGCCGAGGGGGTGAGTCTCGTCACGGGATCGGTGGCCGACGAGATCGGAACCTGTTGCCTTGTCCTGCATACCCACCTTCCGTGGGTCGCCCATGCCGGGGCCTGGCCGGTCGGCGAGGAGTGGTTACACCAGGCATTCACCTCGTCCTGGCGCAGGGTGATCGAGGTGTGCGAGCGGCTGGCCTCCGAAGGACGTGGCAGCCTCCTGACCCTCGGCATCACACCGACGGTCGCCGCGATGCTCGACGACCCGTACTGCCTGACCGAGATCCACCGGTGGACCGGTAATTGGGCATTGCGCGCCGAGGAGCTCGTCGCCAACAACGACCGGCAACTGAGCGGACTCGGCAGATTCGAGTACGGCGCGGCAGTCGAATGTCTGGCCGACCTCGAAGCCCGCTGGTTGCGCGGTGGCTCTCCGATTCTTCGGCGGCTGGCCGACGACGGCATCGTGGAACTACTCGGGGGCCCCGTGGCGCACCCGTTCCTGCCTTTGCTCGACGATCGCCTGGTCGCGCATTCCCTGTCGACCGGCGCGGATGATGCCGAGCTTCGCTGGGGTTTTCGGCCCACGGGGATCTGGGCGCCGGAGTGCGGGTACCGCCCGGGGCTCGAGGAGACCTATGCCTCCCACGGCGTGCGTCGGCTGCTCGTCGACGGCCCGTCGCTGCACGGGCGTACGGCGCGAGCACACCCCATCGGCGAATCGGACGTGGTGGCCTTCGGCCGCGATCTGGAGGTGACCTATCGGGTGTGGTCCCCGAAATCCGGATACCCGGGCAATGGCGCCTACCGCGATTTCCACACCTTCGACCACGCTTCCGGATTCCGGCCAGCACGGGTGACCAGTCGACGGACGGCGCCGGAGGACAAAGCTCCCTGGAATCCGATGGCCGCGCAGGCGATGGCTCGCCGGGATGCGCGGGATTTCGTCGAGGTCGTACGCCGTCGGCTGCTCGATCTGGCTGCCTCCACCGGGCGAAAGGCGTTGACCGTGGCCGCCTATGACACCGAACTGTTCGGTCACTGGTGGTATGAGGGACCGGTCTGGCTGGAGGAGGTCCTACGTCTGCTCCCGCGGGCCGGCGTACGCGTCAGCACCCTGGATGCCGCCCAGGAAGCCGGCCACGTCGGCGCTCCGGTCGAGATCGCGACCTCGTCCTGGGGAAGCGGCAAGGACTGGCGAGTCTGGGCCGGCCCGCAGGTGACCGACATCGTCGAGGCCGGTGAGTCCTTGGGCCAGGAGCTACTGGCCACAGTGGACTCTCACCGATCACTGGTACGGAATCCTGCGCTCGACCAGCTGTGCCGTGAGGCCTATCTGGCGCTTGCCAGTGACTGGGCATTCATGGTGAGCAAGGACTCTGCTTCTGAGTACGCGCGGAGCCGAATTACGACGCACTCGGGGCGCTTCCAGCGGCTACGCCTCGCGATCGACACCGATCCACTGGAGGCGGCAGAGATTGCCCGCGAGTACGCCACTCTCGACGGACCGTGGGGACACCTCGACGCTCGCCTGCTCTGACAAGCCAGGGATGTTGGCCCTGATGTCGTCCAGTGCCCGGCAGCGAGCGATCTCTCGGTGCGCGCGTAGAGGTCGCGATCCTCGTGAGTCGGTAACCGGCCGACTCCAACTCCGGCACATAGGAGGTCTCGTCGGCAGAATCGGTGACGGCCAAATCGATGTCGATGACCGGCTTGGCCGCCAGACCCGGGTCTCCTCTCGGGCGTACAGGATCGGCCACCTCGCGTCATAGTCCGCGAGAACGATCGGCCCGCTCGGAACGGGCGGCCCGCGGTGTCTTAGACAACGACGCGCTGAACGCGCTCCATGCTGAGGGCTTCGAGCACCGCGCTCTTGATGACGACTCGTGGCGTACTTTCAGGGCTGCGGCTACCGCCCGACCGATGCCGGCCTGATCGCCCTCCGACAGCGCCGACCGCCCACAATGACGCAGTGATCGAGAAGGAACGTCGGGAACTCATGGTTGCCGCCGACATACTCGAGGAACTGGCCGACCGGACCACCGGCGGCCACTGGCGGATCGGCGGGCTGTTGGCCAGCCGCCCCAGGTGATCGCCGAATGGCCCGACGGGGCGACCGAACACGTTGCCGAAGCGCGCGCGAACACCGCGCAGTGGATCGCAGCTCTGTCTCCGGCGGTGGCCAGACCAATGGCCGCGTGGCTTCGTTCGGCCGCCGAAGACGGGCCTATAGCGCCCCAGGCGCTAGCGTTGGCGCGGGCACTCACATCGAGACACACAGCCTAGGCGAGTTGATCATCGGCAGAAGGCCGTTTCCTCAGCCGGAAACCCGCCGTTCTCCGATGATCAACTCGAAGCAAGAGGTCGCGCGTCAAGCCAGGGAAGATGACCGCGGATAGGCGTCCGCTGGGTCGGTCAGCACGTTGACCACGTATGGGACGTCGGCCGCAAAGGCGCGAGTCAGGGCGGGGCCGAGGTCGCCGGGCGCGGTCACGGTCTCCCCCGCCCCGCCCAGCGCGCTGACGACCTCGTCGTACTTGAGGCCCGGTTGCAGATCCGCGGCGACGTCGTACCCGTAGAGCTGCTGCATCGGGTGCTTCTCCAGCCCCCAGATGCCGTTGTTGCCCACCACGATGACAACCGGAAGCTTCTGCCGGACAAGGCTCTCGGCATCCATGAGGGAGAACCCTGCCGCACCGTCGCCCAACACCACGCACACCTGCGACGAAGGACGGGACAGCCGCGCGCCCATCGCGTAACCCATCGACGTACCCAGGCAGCCGTACGGGCCGGGGTCCAGCCAGCACCCCGGGGTGTAGGAGTCGAGGTACTTCCCCGCATAGGAGACGAAGTCTCCCCCGTCACAGATGACAACCGCGTCCCGATCCAAGACCTTGCGCAGTTCGCCGTACACCCGACTGGGCTTGATGGGGTCGGAGTCCGCTCCCAGCGCGGCGCCCTCCTTGTCCCGGGCAGCGACCTCGGCCTCGCGCAGATTCAGCAGCCAGGGTTCGTGATCGGCCCGAGTGCCGCCGTATTCGGACAGGCCGCCGAACACAGCCCGCAGGTCACCGCTGACCCGCACCGAGGCCTTGAGATGGGGTGCGTGTTGGCTTGGGTCGTCGACGATGTGCACCACACGAGCTGCCCCGAAATCGCCGAAGCCGAGCCGAAAGTCCAACGGAGTTCCGACCACGGCGATGACATCGGCCTGCTGAAAGGCTGTGCGACGGGCGCGGGAAAAGGCGAGATCGTCGTCTGCGGGCAGGCAACCGCGGCCCATCCCGTTGCTGAACACCGGAAGACGCAACGCCCGCGCGGCTTCGGCGAGTTCGTGCCACGCTCCGTCTGCGTACACGTCGGTCCCCGCCAGCACCACCGGACGCTGCGCCTCGGCGAGAACGCGGGCGGCCTCGGTGATCTGGTCGGGATCGGCCTCGGGCCGTGACGGTGGGTCGCCCGAGGGAGCCCGCACCTCGGCCCGGCTGAAGAAGACATCCATCGGGATGTCCAGGAACACCGGCCCGCGATGTCCGGAAAGGGCGGCTTGCATGGAGCGATCCACGTCGTCGGGAATCGCATCCACACTGGTGCTGGTGGCGGCATGCTTGGTGATCGACGACAGAATCGGGACGTGATCGATCTCTTGCAGAGACCCTGAGCCCCACCTGAACTGAGGGGCACGACCACCGATGACCATGACCGGTGAGCCGTTGAACTGTGCGGTCGTGACGGCGCTTATCCCGTTGGTGACACCCGGACCAGCGGTGAGGGCAGCCACCGCGGGACGCCGCTTCAACTTGGAAGTCGCCTCGGCGGCGAACACCGCGGTCGCTTCGTGGCGCACGTCGTGAATCGGCAGCCCCGACGTATGCATGGCGTCGTAGAGGGGGAAGACATGGGCACCCGAGAGGGTGAACAGCTCCTCGACGCCGTACCGGCGCAGAGCGGCCAGAGCCAGGTCCCCACCGTGGCCTTCTATTCGAGTCATTCGAGCCTCATTGGCTGCGCTCATGTCAGGCAACGCTAGTCGGCGCCCCCGGCCGCGTGAGCACGGGCGGCAAGCGCGGTCTTGACCTGGATGTCTGCCAGCGCCGCACGGGTTCGCCGAGCCTCGGCGTGGGCGGCCTGTCGATCGGCGATCACTCGAGCGGGGGCCCCAGCGACGACGGTGTACGGCGGGACGTGCCGCGTCACCACCGAGTTGGCGCCGACCACGGCGCCGTCTCCCACACAACAGCCACGCAGGACGGTGGCTTTGATCCCCAACCAGCAGCCGGCACCGATCCGAACGGGTGCCTTGACGATGCCCTGGTCCTTGATCGGCCTGCCCAGATCGTCGGTGCGGTGGTCGAAGTCCCCGATGTAGACGTAGTCCGCGATCAGGGCGCCGGGGCCGATCTCCACGTCCAGATAGGAATTGACGATCGTGTGACGTCCGAAGACCGTCTTGTCGCCGACTCGCAGAGTCCCTTCATGGGCGCGCAGGGCGGTGTCGTCACCGATGTGCACGAATCCACCGAGGATCAACCTGCCGTAGCCGGGACGCGCTTCGAGCTCGACCCGTCGACCGAGAAAGACCATGCCCTGCAAGATGACTGATGGTTGTCGAATTCGGAGCCGGAGCAGCCGGAGGTACCGGACGAGGTAGTACGGCGTCCAGGCGCGATGCCGGATCACCCACCGCAGGGAGGCCAGCGTCAGCAATCGAAAACGTGGCTCACCTCCGGAGGCGGCAACTGTCCTTTTCACCACGACAAAACGGTAACCTGGGGCCACCGAACGCACCGGCCGGCCAGCAGGTCGGAAGTCGAAGGAGGACCGTGGACAAGCAGGATGGAGCCGAGTCCGACGTCCCTGACGATGACGCGGAGGCGACGGGAAGGCCTACCGGCGGAGATCCGGATGTACACGGCGGCGACAGCGAGGCAACCACCGGGTCAGGTGAATCCGGCGTCTTTGTGGGGCGTACGGCAGGGCAGGACGAAGGCTATGCCGGTCAGACCGGAGCCGAGGCCCGCGGCGCGGACCAGTCCCGAGACCCCTGAGCCAGCGCTCGAGCAGCTGGTCAGAGCTTGGCCTGGTCCAGAACTGGCGTCCTTTCTCGGTGCACCCGAGGCGTTCCTGCGCCACCTCATCGACTGAATCCGGCTCATCATCGGCTAGCCCTCGCCGGCGTGGAACCTTCCGAAAAAGATTGTGGGCCAGTCGAATTTGGCTCCGGGAATGTCAGACTCCCGCACTACCGTTATTCACATGACAGCCACCCAGACCGTGCCGGCTCCGTGCCCCGGACCGGCTCGATCTGTGGCGGATCGAGGCCCGGTGGCAACCGCACGGGCCGCGATGTCAGAGGCGCTGCAACGAGCAATCTGGTCGCGCGCGGGGTGCCACGTCGACCCGGGCGTGGCTGCGGTCAGCTCATCTGATCGCCCCGTACGAAGCGGCCAAACTCGTCTCGACGGCGAAGGCGCTGCGCACCGAATTACCGGCAGTCGCCGAGGCGCTCGGCACCGGTTCAGTCTCTTTGGCCCAGGCCGAGGTCATCGTCACCGCGATCGGTGACCTGCCAGC
>JACCTM010000340.1 GCA_013812385.1 Geodermatophilaceae bacterium
CCGAGATCCTTCTGGGCATCATCCCTGGGGCCGGTGGGACGCAGCGCCTCTCGCGGCTGGTCGGGCCGGCCAAAGCAAAGGACATCGTCTATACCGGGCGCTTCGTCGGCGCTGAAGAGGCGCTGGCAATCGGGATGGTGGACGTGGTTGTCGCGCCCGATGAGGTCTACACCACCGCTGTGCACATGGCCGCGAAGTTCGCCAAGGGTCCGGCGGCGGCCCTGCGGGCCGCGAAGGCCGCGATCGATGGCGGACTGGATGGCGACCTCGCAAGCGGACTGAAGCTCGAAAGCACGCTGTTCGCGGCCTTGTTCGCCACCGAGGACCAGAAGATCGGCATGGAGTCCTTCGTCGAGAACGGGCCTGGCAAGGCCACCTTCACCGGGCGCTAGGGACGCGGTGATGAGACGGTGACCGGCGTGAGTCGAGCCGAGGTCGAGGCGGCTCGCCATGATCCCAAGCAGGCCAACGTCCTCTATCACGACTGGGAGAGTCAGACCTACGACCAGAAATGGTCGATCTCCTACGACGATCGATGCATCAGCTATGCCGCAGACCGGTTCGTCGCGATCGCCGGACGGAACGGCTGGCCGTACCCGCACACTCTGGAACTCGGTTGCGGCACAGGCTTTTTTCTGTTGAATCTGATGCAGGCCGGGGTCATCGAACGTGGCAGTGTCAGCGACATCTCACCGGGCATGGTCGCAGCGGCGCTGCGAAACGCTCAAGGACTGGGGCTGCCTGTTGACGGTCGGGTCGCGGACGCGGAGTGCGTACCGTACGAGGACGACAGCTTCGACCTCGTTGTCGGGCATGCCTTTCTGCACCACCTCCCCGACGTCGAGCGGTCCCTGAGGGAGACGTTGCGGGTGCTCAAGCCGGGGGGCAGATTCGTCTTCGCCGGCGAGCCGACGAAGTGGGGGGACAAGGTCGCTCGCCGGCTCGGGCGGGCCACCTGGTGGGCATGCACCCGGGCCGCGCGACTGCCCGGGCTCGAGGCGTGGCGCCGGCCACAACACGAACTCGACGACTCCTCGGAGGCGGCGGCTCTGGAAGCCGTCGTGGATCAGCACACGTTCGTCCCGGCCGACCTGCGCCGGATGGCCCTTGCCGCGGGGGCTGTGGACGTGGACGTACGCACCGAAGAGCTGACCGCTGCCTGGTTCGGCTGGCCGGTGCGTACCTTCGAAGCGGCTGTGCCGGAAGGGAAGCTGGGCTTGCGTTGGGCCAATTTCGCTTACCGCTCCTGGTTGCGACTCTCGGCTGTGGACAGCCGCCTACTGTCTCGAGTCGTTCCCGAAGGCCTGTTCTACAACGCTCTGGTCACCGGCGTGAAGCCTGAGTCCGCCGAGCGGTTGCCCGGCTGAAGACCTGACAGTGGCGCGGGCGGCGACGACGAGTGGTCGGCCACCGATCCACTAGCCGGCCGGCGATTGAAGGACAGTTCGGGCCTCGGGCAGCTCCTCGACCGTCAGGTTTCACGTGCGCGGTGGTGGGTGGTGCATGGGGTTGATCCGTGGTGTTCGTGCTGGATCCATCCAGGTGGGTGGGGTGAACCAGGTTCGTCCGTGCCGGATGGCGAGGGTCCAGTCGTTCTTCTCGATTTCGTGGTGGTGAAAGAGGCAGAGCAGTACGCCGTTGTCGAGGCTGGTCTTGCCGCCGTCTAGCCAGGACAGGATGTGATGGGCTTGGGTCCAGGACACCGGCCGATCGCAGCCGGGCCAGGCGCACCCGCGGTCGCGGACTTCCAGGGCGGTGCGGAGCGGGCCGGAACAGTTACCGGGTCCGTCCGACGTCGAGGGGGTTCCCGTCGATGTCGACAGTCACGGGCACGAGGTCGGCGTCGCAGGCGAGCAGCCGGGCCAGTGACGGGCTGATCTGGGTTCCGTCGGCGAGCCGTCCGGCGCCGGTACGTCGGGTCAGGCACGTCCCAGTCAGCGTCACCACGATCCGCGGCTTCACCCCGCCCGAGCTCGGCAGGGTTGCGCCGGACAGCATCTGCCGGGCGGCTTCGACGACCCCGTCGTGTCGTCGTTGCCCGATGGTCCTGGTGTCGCCGACAGCTTCGGCTGCAGTTCGCCATCCGGTGTCACTCGGGGGCCGGTGGCCGCAGCTAGGTAGGCGGCGAGCGTCGCGTAGCCGATGGCATCCAATCGGGCGCGCAGGGTGCCGTCGGCTCCGTTCGTGTCTGGGGAAAGGCTCAGCGTTCGGTGGCGGTGGGCGTCTTGTTCCTTGTCGAGGATGGGTTTCTCGTCGCGGTCCTGTACGCCTTCTGGGTCGACGATTCGGCGAGTCGTCGTCTGATCCAGGGCGAGGATCATCGGTCGAAGGTGGCAGCGACCTCGATCATGGTCTCCTCGGCTTGCGGCTTGCACGCCACCGGCGTCTGCGCTGGCAGGTCACCGATCGCGGTGACGATGACCTCGGCCTGGGCCAAAGAGACTGAACCGGTGCCGAGCGCCTCGGCGACTGCCGGTAATTCGGTGCGCAGCGCCTTTGCCGTCGAGACCAGTTTGGCCGCTTCGTACGGGGCGATCAGATGAGCTGACCGCAGCCACGCCCGGGTCGACGTGGCACCCCGCGCGCGACCAGATTGCTCGTTGCAGCGCCTCTGAC
>JACCTM010000357.1 GCA_013812385.1 Geodermatophilaceae bacterium
CTCACCGGAGTTGATCGTGATGACCGGGATGCCGGCCTCCACCGCCGCCTCGATCGAGCCTTGCAGGGCATCGGGATTGGCCATCGACACGACGATCCCGGAGGCGCCTTGGGCCACCGCGTTGTCGATCAGCCGTGCCTGAGCCGCTGCGTCTCCGTCACTTGTGTAGTTGACCTCGACGCCGAGGTCCTCTCCGGCCTGCTCGGCGCCGTTCTGCGCCACGCTCCAGAATGCGTCGCCGTCACCGCCGTGCGTGATCACCGCGATGGTCAGATCTCCGGATGCGGCTGGGCCCCCGCCCTCACCACCGCCTCCGGTCGAGTCGGCCGGTTCCTCGGACTCGGATCCGCTGGGACCCGTGCAGGCAGCCAGGACGACGAGGCTGACCGCTGCCAGTGCTGCCTTCCACCAGGAGGTCCTCCCCGGTGCGGCCGACGGGCGGTTCGACGAGCTGATCATGGGATCTCCTTCTCAACAGTTCCCGACGGCAGCGCCGCCGTGAAATACGCAATGCTCGCGGCGGTGTCGCGCCGCGGTTGACGTTGGGAGTCATCGTGGTCGATTCCGGAAGCTGGCGGTCCGTCCTGGCCCACCGGGAGCGCCGTGTCCTGCTCCAGGACCCACCATCTCTCGTACCCGGCCGCGGTGAGCGTTTGGATGATCTCGCGTACGGGGACGTCGCCCTGACCCAGCGGGCGGTACAGACCGGCGGCGACTGCGCGCTGGTAGCTGATCTCCCCGGATCGCACCTGGGCGGCGACGGCCGCGTCGACATCCTTGAGATGGACGTGAGCGACCCGGCCGCCGTGGTTGCCAGCTAGGGCGAGTGGGTCGGTGCCGCCGATGAGCAGGTGACCGGTGTCCAGGCATAGCGGCAGTGAGCTGCTGGCCAGGAATCGGTCCACCTCAGCGGCGGTTTCGATGTGGGTCCCCACGTGCGGATGCACGGCGGTGACCAAGCCGTGTGAAGTGGCGATCTTCGACACGTCGTCCAGCGTGTCGACCAGCCGTACCCACGCATCATCGTCGAGTACCGGGCGGGTGTCGTAGTCGTCGAGGCCGGTTGCCGCAGCAACCACGAGCACCTGCCCGCCGGCGCCGGCTAGCAGGGCGCAGGCCCGCTCGGCCTCGCTCAGCGTCGCTTCGCGTACGGAGGCGTCGTGCAGGACCAGAGCCAGGAACGCACCGACCAGAGTCAGGCCGTGGGCGGCCAGCCGCGCCCTCAGCGGTTCGACCTGTTCGGGCAGGAACCCCGGCGGGCCCAACTCGGTTGCCCGAAGCCCGAGCGAGGCCATCTCGGAGAGCACCTGCTCGACCGGCAGCACGTGCCCCCAACCGGGAACCTCGCAGACGCCCCAGCTGATCGGCGCGCCGGCCAGCCGCAGCGCGCTCATGCGCTCACCCCGGCTACGTCCAACAGCACTGTCATCCTGCGCGCGGCCAACTCCGGGTCCGGAAGCAGCCGGGCGTCGTTGGCCAGCGCGAAAAGGGCGGACAGGTGCAGCACCGAACGTGCCGACTGCAGCCCGCCTACCATCGTGAATCCGGGCTGGTGCCCGTTCAGCCATGCCAGAAAGGCGATGCCCGTCTTGTAGTAGCGAGTGGGTTGAGTGAAGATGTGCCGCGACAGGTCGAGTGTGGCTGCCATCTCGGCGTCGTAGCACTCGACGTCATCGACATCGAGTGCGGAGAGTGCGGCCGCCGCGGCCGGGGCGATGGCCGCGAAGGCGCCGAGCAGGGCATCGGAGTGGTGGGTGCCATCGCCGCGGATCAGCTCGGGGTAGTGGAAGTCGTCGCCAGTGTAGAGCCGGACCGCAGCGGGCAGCCGAGGTCGCAGGCCGATCTCGTGCGCCGCCTCGAGCAGCGAGACTTTGACTCCGTCGATCTTGGCGCTGTGTTCTCGCACGACAGCCAAGAAGGTCTCAGTGGCGAGCGTGACGTCGCTCGAGCCCCAGTAGCCGCGAAGCGCCGGGTCGAAAATGTCTCCCAACCAGTGCAGGATCACCGGCTCCCGCACTTGGGCCAGCAGCGCGTCGTAGACCCGCAGGTAGTCCTCGGCGGTCTCGGCCACCTGAGTCAACTGGCGCGAGGCCATCAGGATCACCTGCGATCCTGTGGACTCCACGAACTCGACCTGCTCGGTGTAGGCGTCGATGACCTCACGGAGCGTCCTGACATCGCCGCGGTGGTCGGTACCCGCGCCCGAGGCGATTCGTGCGCCCATCAGCTGTGCCTGACCAGCGCTGCGCGAGATGAGCTCCTGGACTGCGGGCCAGTCCAGGCCCATATTGCGCTGGGCGGTGTCCATCGCCTCCGCGATGCCCAGCCCATAGCGGATCAGCTGCCGGCGGATGGCCAACGTGGAATCCCAGTCCACAACCGCGGGGGCACCCGGAACGTTGTCCCCTCTCGGGTCGGCGACGACGTGGGCGGCAGCGAACGCGACCCGCTGCTGGTACGGACCCGGGTGCTCGGTCCAGGCGCGGGGTTCCCACAGCTCTATGGTGTCCCACCCATCGGCCACCGGCAGGCGCAGATGCTGACCCGTCGGTGCTGTGGACGGGCTGGTCAGCATGGTCACCGCCGGTCGCCCATGACCACCCGGACGCCCTCGGCAGAGGAGCGGAGTCCTGCGTCGACGAGCTGGAGTCCGCGGACGCCGGCCATGAGGTCGTACGGATGCGGGCGACCGGTGTGCACGTCGGTCAAGAACTGCTCCCACTGCGACCGGAAGCCGTTACCGAACTCCCGGTTGTCGGGGATCTGCTCCCACTGCGTCCGGAAATCATGGTCGGTGGGCACATCCGGGTTCCACACCGGCTTGGGCGTGCACGCTCGGGGCTGGATCCGGCAGCCGAACAAGCCGGCGACCGCTGAGCCGTGCGTGCCGTCGACCTGAAACTCGACGAGCTCGTCACGGTCTACGCGCACCGCCCACGACGAGTTGATCTGGGCGATGATGCCGCCTTCGAGCTCGAAGATGGCATACGCAGCGTCGTCGGCTGTCGCGTCGTACGGCTGGCCCTGCTCGTCCCAACGCTGCGGGATGTGGGTGACTGCCCTGGCCATGACCGACTCGATCCGGCCGAACAGGTTCTCCAGTACGTAGTTCCAGTGACAGAACATATCGAGAACTATCCCTCCACCGTCCTGCGCTCGGTAGTTCCAGCTGGGCCGCTGGGCTGGTTGCCAGTCGCCCTCGAAGACCCAGTAGCCGAACTCGCCGCGCACCGACAGGATGCGGCCGAAGAACCCGGAGTCGACGAGGCGCTTCAGTTTCACCAGACCCGGCAGGTAGAGCTTGTCGTGCACGACGCCATGAATGACGCCGGCACCGGCAGCGGCATCGGCGAGCTCCATCCCCTCGGTCACCGACGCCGCGATCGGCTTCTCGGTATAGATGTGCTTGCCGGCCGCGATCGCCTTGAGGATCGACTTTCTGCGCTCACTGGTGACTTGGGCGTCGAAGTAGATGCCGGCGCTGTCGTCGGCCAGCGCCGTCCCGAGATCGGCATGGAACTCGGCGACGTCGTGCTTGGCGGCCAGCGCGGCGAGTCGGTCGTGGCTGCGGCCGACCAGTATCGGCTCGACCTGAATGCGCGAGCCGTCCGGCAGCCCGACTCCGCCATCGTCCCGGATCGCGAGGATCGAGCGCAGCAGGTGCTGGCGGTAACCCATACGACCGGTGACGCCGTTCATGATGATGCGCAAGGGTGTCATCGTGGGCTCACTCCAGCCAGCAAGAGAGGCGCTCGGCGACGAAAGCGTCGTCTGCCAGGTGTGGATAGGAGCGGGCAACCCGGTCGATCTCCTCGGCCTGGCCCGGCGAGAGCTCCTCCTCCGGGTCCAGGCAGCGCCGGGACGGGAACAGACCCTGGCGGCGCAGCACCTCGTTGATCCCGGCGATACAGCCGCGGAAGTCGCCAGCGACATCGAAGAACGCGCCATTGGCGTCGGTCACCTCCGCTGCGGCGGTGAGCAGCTCCAGCGGGACCGCACCCGAGTCGATCGCTGCGCGGACCCGTTCGAACAACTCCACCGCCCCCCGGGTCCACACCGCCCAGTGGCCGAGCAGCCCACCGACGAAGCGTCGACCCACGGTCCGCCCGTCGGGCGTTCTCACCAGGAACGGGGTGAGCAGGTCCATGAGGATGCTGTCGTCGTTACCGGTGTAGAGCGCGACCTCGTCGCCGCGCGCCGAGGCAACCACCCCGCGCACGACGTCCCAGGTCCGATATCGGTCGAACGGCGCGGCCTTGACGGCAACTACGCCGGGCACGTCGGCGAAGTCGCGCCAGAAGACGTGATCCAACGGCCGCCCGCCGACCGCCAGTTGCAGGTAGAACCCCACCACCGGCAGCACCTCCGCCACCGCTGCTGCGCGCCGGATCAGGTCGGCGGGAGTGTGGTCGGCCAGCCCGCTCGGACTGAGCAAGACCGCGTCGTATCCCAACTCGCGAGCCATCCTCGCCTCGGTGACGGCTTGGCCGGCCGGTCCGCAGGCACCGGCGATGAGCAGGACGGGCCGATCCCACCGCTCGGTGTGCGTGTGGACCTCCTCGGCCGCTAGCTCCAGCACCGGCCGAAGGAGACCGGCTTCTCGGATCGAGAACTGCGTCGTGTGCACGCCCACCGCAACGCCGCCGACGCCGGCGTCGAGGTAGTAGCGGGTGACCGCACGCTGATGGCGGGGGGAGAGCCGGCCGCCCTGGTCAAGGGCCAACGGGTGCGCGGGTACGACCGTCCCGCCGGAGAGCAGTCGGGCTTTGGCCGGGGCCAGGGTCGCCGCCATCAATACCGCCCGGTCCGCACTTGGAACTTGGTCGGCTTGTCCAACGTGACGCCACCTCGGGCGACCCAGTCGGCGGTCCAGGCCACCACCTGGGCCAGCGCAACGCTGGGGTAGCCGAACATGCGGTGCGCCTGGGACCCGTCCGAGAGCAGAGCGCTGGCCTGCTCCTCGCCGCAGAAGATCGGCTCTACGCCGAGCAGGCGCCCGAACTCGGTGGCCATGCTGTGAATCGACACGGTCTCCGGGCCGGTGGCGTTGAGCACGCGAGGAGGCGACTCACACCAACGCAGCGCCCGCAGGGCGTAGGCATTGGCGTCGCCCTGCCAGACCACGTTGACCGCCGCGGTGGACACATCGACCGGCGTGCCATCCCGGACCGCCGTAGCGATCTCGACCAACACGCCGTACCGCAGTTCGACGGCGTAGTTGAGCCGGTAGAGCAGCAGACGCAGCCCGAGCCGGCGGGAAACGTCTTCGAGCAGCCGCTCGCGAGCCAGGCACGACGCGGCATACTCTCCCACGGGTTGGGTTGCGTCGCGTTCGCTCGCACCACCGCGGACCACCTCGCGCAGTCCGTAGACGTTGCCGGTGGAGAACGCCACCATCCGGCTGTCCCGGTAGCGGCGTCCCAGTCGCCCGGCGAGATAGCCGTTCGTGGCCCACGTCAGGTGTTCTTGGCCCGCGGTGCCGAACTTGCGCCCGACCATGTAGACGACGTTGGCAGCGTCAGGCAGCGCGTCGATGACATCGTCGTCGAGCAGGTCGACGGTGTCGGTCTGCACGCCGGCCGCCTCGAGGGATTCGCGCACCCCCGGCTCGGAGAACCGCGACACCGCCATCACCCGGCGATCCGACCCGGCAGCGTCGAGGGCGCGACGGGCCATCCGCGCCAACGTGGGCCCCATCTTGCCGGCCGCCCCGAGTACGAGGATGTCGCCGTCGAGGGCCGCGAGGTCGTCGACGACGCCCGGCGACGGACGGCTCAGCAGCTCTTCCAGCGCGGGAAGGTCGACGATTCGCTCAGGCCACATGCTCGGAGTCCGTCCGGCCCGGGACGTGGTTCACCAGGCGAGCGACGTCCTCGGCTTCGAGCGCACCATCGGCGACGATGACGTCATGGGTCAGGCGCAGCTCCTCCGCCGCCGGTAGGGCCAAGATCTCATCGAACATGAAGGCGAAGCTGACGCAGGCGAACGGCTGTGACCGAACGAACCACTTGGTGGGGTAGCGCACGTTCTCGGGATGGTCGACGAAGACCAGCGTCGAGAAGCGCCCCGACCCATCGTGCTGTCCGACGAAGGCGAGCCAGGGGCTCGCCGATCCCATCGCGGCGGCGGCGTCTGTTGTGCCGTCGGAGGTGAAGACCTGCCCACCGGTGAAGGATCGAGGACCGCGCCAGAACAGCCCGCCGTACCCGGACTCGGGGCGGCCGGCGATCGTCGGGCTGGAGAACTCGAGCCTCCGGTCGGTCACATTGCGCAGTGCCAGGCGGAATCTGATCCGGTAGCGGCCAGCCTGTGGGGCGACGTCGGCGAACTCGATCTCACGGTGCTCTTCGAGCATCCGGTCGCCGTCCTCATCCAGCCAGTCCAGCGCCTCGCGAAGCACCGCACGCCCGTCCGCAACGCCGACGTCTTCCCAGCTGCGGTGCAGCATCTGACCTTGGTTGTCGAGGTCGACATAGCCCGATCCGTGGACGTAGGTCGCACCGCCCCAGAAGTTGCTGCCGGACACGCTGGTCGCGGTCATCTGGATGCCGCGATGCCACACGTGGTCATGCGGACGCAGCAGCGTGACCTCCTCACCAGCGAGCGTCCGTAGCGGATGCAGGTAGGGCTTGGGCGACTCGTACAACGGCGTGTCAGGTCGGAAGACGTAGCGGGCGATCTCGGCATCTGCAACGTGTACGACGACGGCGCCCTCGTCGACGCGGAGACTCAGCTGCTCGGTCACGTTCTGGTCTCCGAAGTCACGACGGGGGCGGACCATTGTGGGTTGCCGCCGTGGAGGTGGTGATAGAAGGGGTCGCTCGGCACGAGGTCGGCGGGGGTCGTCGGGACCCCGGTCATTCCCGAGCGGTAGATAGCCGTGACGACCTCAAGGGTCTGGCGGGCCCCCGGTCCGCTGGTCAGCGGCCGGGTTCCGTCGGCCATGGCATCGAGGACGTGCTCCAGCTGGGCCTGATGGTTGCTGCCGCGGTCGATGAGCAGCCGGCCCCATTCCTGCGTGACGTCTTCGCAGCCTGGGGCGGGGGATACCCGCCAGCTGGCGTTGCTGTATTCGTAGAGGTGGACGAGTTCGATCGTGGCGCGCTCGCAGTCGATGCGCAGCAGCGTTTCCTCGCGTGGTGAGACGACGCTCGTGACCAGCGTCCCCAACGTCCCTCGACCGAACTCGATCGTGGTGACCGCGACGTCCTCGGTCTCCACGTCGCGCGACAGGCGTCCCAGCCGCGACCGGACTTCTCGCCAGCCGTCCAGCAGCCATACCGCGAGGTCGGTGCAGTGGATGCCGTGGCCCATGGTCGGTCCACCGCCCTCGGTCTCCCAGCGGCCGCGCCACGGCACCTCGTAGTAGGCGTCGTCGCGAAACCAGGTGGTGAGTCCGGCGGCGACCAGCGGGCGACCCACGACGCCACTGTCGAGCATTGCCTTCACGTGCTGTGCCGCGGACCCGAAGCGCCACTGGAAGACGACGCTGCAATACCGTCCGGTGGCAGCTTCGGCCTCCTCGATCCGGTCGAGCTGGGCCAGTGACAGGGTCACCGGCTTCTCGCACCACACCCAGGCGCCGGCGTGCAGGCTCTCGACCACCTGGGCAGCATGGAATCCAGGGGGAGTGCAGATCTGGACGAGCTCGGGCTGCTCCT
>JACCTM010000368.1 GCA_013812385.1 Geodermatophilaceae bacterium
GGCCCCAGCTCACCACCGAGAGTTCGCGGTAGGTCGGCTGGTCATCGTCTTTGGGCTTGCGGGTACGTACGGCATACACCGGATCGGTCGGGGCCACGTTGTAGTCGGCCGGCACCGGCGGCGCGCCATCGGCCAGGATCGCCTCGAACTCCACTTCGAGATCGTCCGGGCTGTTGCTCGCCGCGTACCGGCCACACATGCGGTCAACTCTAGGCCGCAGTGCACGGCGGGCGAGATGGGAGACACTGAGCCTGATGGACACCGCGACGCTCACCTCAGCCACGCCCTGGTTGGCGCCGTACGCCGCCGCGCCGGTGGATGCCCGGGTAACGGTCCCGGGCTCGAAGTCGATGACGAACCGAGCCCTGGTCTTGTCCGCCCTCGCCGAGGGACCCAGCCGGATCGAGGCTCCGCTGCGGGCAAGGGACACCGCGCTGATGGCCGATGCGCTGCGTGCGATCGGTACCGAGATCACCGACGAGAGCGATGGGTCGTGGATCGTCACCCCACAGCCCCTCGTCGGGCCCGCCGAGATCGACTGCGGGCTCGCCGGGACCGTTCTGCGCTTCGTTCCCCCGGTTGCCGCCCTCGCACGCGGGGAGTTCCGATTCGACGGGGACCCACGGATCCGGGAGCGACCCAATGGGCCCTTGATCGCCGCCCTGCGTCACCTGGGCGCCGACATCGATGATGACGGCCGCGGTACGGCGCCGTTCGTCGTTCGTGGAACCGGGGCGCTGCCCGGCGGTTCGGTGACAGTGGACGCCACCGGCTCCTCTCAATTGATCAGCGGCCTGCTGCTCGCCGCAGCGCGATTCGAAGATGGCGTCGAGGTGATCTCCGCCGGCGCGGTGCCTTCAGCCCCCTATCTCGAGATGAACATCGCGATGCTGCGCGAGCGTGACGTCGACGTCGAGGCCGACGTCGACGCTGGGCGCGGTCGTTGGCGGGTGGCACCGGGGGCTGTGCGGGCACGGAACGTACGAATCGAGCCAGACCTGAACACCGCTGCCCCGTTCGCAGCCGCGGCACTGGCCACCGGAGGGCGGGTGACCATTCCTGGATGGCCGCAGTCCACGACCCAGCCCGGTGGCCAGCTGCCCAGGTGGCTGACCGCGATGGGTGCGACGTGCGCGGTCACTGCCGAGGGGTTGACGGTCAGCGGCGGCTCGAGGATCAACGGCATCGAAGCTGATCTCGGTGAGGTCTCCGAACTGGTCCCGGTGCTCGCCGCGCTTGCCGCCCTTGCCGATTCCCCCTCGCGGTTGACCGGAGTCGCCCACATCCGCGGCCACGAGACCGATCGGATCACTGCTCTCGCGACAGAGTTGTCGGCCTGCGGCGCGGATATTAGCGAACTTCCCGACGGACTCGTCATCGTCCCGCGTCCGTTGCACGGTCGATCCTTTGCTACCTATGACGACCATCGCTTGGTGATGGCCGCCGCAGTGCTCGGTCTGGCTGTCAAAGGAATCGCCGTCGTTGGCGCCTCGACCGTGGGAAAGACGATGCCCGACTTCACTCACCGCTGGCAGGCGATGCTCGACCATGGGGATTGCGGAGCAGCCATCGAGTGAGTTCTCGCGGCTCGCACATCGACAGTGATCGCTACGACGAGGACTCGGTCCGTGTTCGTCCCTCCCGGCACGGTTCACGCCCGCGTACGCGGACGCGCCCGGCACACGAGGACGCCCGGTTCGGGGTTGTGCTCGTCGTTGACCGTGGTCGGTTCAGGTGTCTGGTCGACGGCGAGCCGGTGACGGCCATGCGGGCCAGAGAGCTCGGCCGGCGGGCGATCGTCGTCGGTGACCACGTCCGCATTGTCGGTGACATGTCGGGTGGGCCAGATGCCTTGGCGCGCATCGTGACCGTGCACGAGAGAGCGAGTGAGCTGCGCCGTACGGCCGATGACACCGACCCCACCGAGCGGGTCGTCGTGGCCAATGCGGACCAACTCGTGATCGTGACGGCGATCGCAGATCCACCGCCGCGGACCGGCTTCATCGACCGGTGCCTGGTGGCCGCCTTCACTGCGGGCCTGGATCCGCTGCTGTGTCTGACCAAAGGTGACCTCGGTGATGCCACGGCGCTTTTCGACACCTACGACGTGTTGTCGGTACCCGCCGTCGTTGTCCGCCACGATGCGCCACTGGACTCATTGGCCGGGCGCCTGCACGGGCGCACGAGTGTCCTCATCGGACATTCGGGAGTCGGCAAGTCCAGCTTGGTCAATCGGCTGGTCCCGGACGCCGATCGCGCGATCGGGGATGTGAGCAAGATCGGCAAGGGCCGGCACACCTCGTCCTCGGCGATCCTATTGCCGCTGCCGGGTGGCGGTTCGGTGATCGACACGCCCGGTATCCGCTCCTTCGGCCTCGCGCACGTGAGCGCCGACGACCTGTTGAGCGCCTTCGCCGATCTGGCCCCGGGAGCAGAGCAGTGCCCGCCTGGTTGTGCGCACATGGATGCCGCGGACGGCTGTGCCCTGGATGCGTGGGTCGCCGACGGTCACGCCGAAACGGAGCGTCTGGAGTCATACCGGCGGCTCGCGGGTGCTCGGCGCGCGGATCCGGAGGACCTCACGCGCTAACGTTCGCGCGTGGTCGATGCCTCGGGGGGACCAAGCCGGTTCGCTGAGGACCTGCGCTTGGCCCATGCCCTCGCCGACGGTGTCGACTCGATGGCGCTGGAGCGCTTCCGCGCTCAGGACCTGACGATCTCGACCAAGGCGGACCAGACGCCGGTCACTGATGTCGACCGGACCATCGAAGACGCGCTGCGTTCCACGCTGTCCCGGGTACGGCCGCGCGATGCGGTGCTGGGTGAGGAGTACGGCGAGTCCGGCCACGGATCGCGCCGCTGGGTGATCGACCCGATCGACGGTACGAAGAACTTCGTCCGCGGCGTGCCTGTCTGGGCTGTGCTCATCGCCCTGATGGACGGCGACGACGTGGTCGTCGGCCTGGTGGCCGCGCCTGGGCTGCAACGACGTTGGTGGGCATGCAAGGACGGTGGCGCGTGGACCGGCCGAAGTCTGAGTGCCGCATCCCGCTGCGAGGTCTCGTCAGTCGACTCGATGCCTGATGCCTTTCTGTCGTACTCCAGCCTCGGAGGCTGGGCGGAGCGCTACCGGTTGGAGAACTTCCTGCACCTGACCCGCTCCGTCGGGCGGACCCGCGCGTACGGCGACTTCTGGTCCTACATGCTCCTCGCCCAGGGTGCCGTCGACATCGCCTGCGAGCCGGAGGTCTCACTCTGGGATCTCGCCGCGCCATCAGTGATCGTCACCGAGGCCGGGGGCCGATTCACCGATCTGTCCGGTGTGGACGGTCCGGCCGGAGGAAGCGCAGTAGCGACCAACGGGACGCTGCATGACGGTGTGCTGGAACTACTCTCGCGAGATCTGTCCCAGGACGA
>JACCTM010000381.1 GCA_013812385.1 Geodermatophilaceae bacterium
ATCAGCGGTACTCCCGAGTAGGAGGCCTCCAGAACGGCAGCGTGCAGATGTGCGGCCGCCGTACCCGAGGTCGTCAACACCGGTACCGGCCGACCGGAGCCCTTGGCCAGGCCCAACGCGAGAAAGCCGGCACTACGTTCGTCGGTACGTACGTGCAACCGCAGCCGCCCCGACCGCTCCGCCGAAGCCAGGGCGAGAGCGACTGGCGCAGAACGCGATCCGGGAGCCAACACCGCGTGCTGGACGCCGCCGCGAATCAGTTCGTCCACCATGACGCCAGCGAACGCGGTCGACGGATTCACGCCTGCCTGACCGGTCCGAGCGCGAGCCCGGTCACTGCAGCCAAGCGCTGGTGCCAACGACGAGTGGTCGCCTCGTCCGCCGCCACGTCGGCCAATAGGTCGGCGTTCACCGGCCGCACCGGCAGAAAGCCGTCCACTTGCACCAACGGTTGAGAGGTGACATCCCCGTCCAGGAGTGCAGTCGTCGCCAGCCCGCAGGCGTAGGGCAGCTCCGGCAGCGCAGCGGCCAGCGCCACACCTGCCGCCAGACCCACCGACGTCTCCAAGGCTGAGGACACCACCACCGGCAGACCGCACGCCTGCGCGATCTCCAGCGCCCGGCGCACCCCACCGAGCGGCGCCACCTTGAGAACCGCGATGTCGGCCGCCCCGGCCAGGGCTACGTGCAGCGGGTCTTCGGCCCGGCGGATCGACTCGTCCGCCGCGATGGGCACATCGACCCGCCGCCGTACCGCGGCCAGTTCGGCCACGGAGGCACACGGCTGCTCGACATACTCCAATCCGCCTGCGGCACGGTCGAGCTCACCGATGGCCCGCACCGCGTTGTCGACCGACCAGGCGCCATTGGCATCGACCCGTACCGCGCCCGCAGGACCGAGGGCAGCGCGTACGGCAGCCACCCGTTCCACGTCATCGGCCAGGGACTGCTCCGGCTCCGCGACCTTGACCTTCGCCGTACCGCAGCCCGAACGACCGACGATCACCTCCGCCGTCTCAGCGTCCACTGCAGGCACCGTGCAGTTCACCGGAATCCGGTCGCGCAGCGGCGAGGGCCAGTCACCGACCGCCGCCTCGACAGTCGCAGGCCACCAGCGACGGGCCTCGACGACGTCGTAGTCCCAGAACGGGGAGAACTCACCCCACCCGGACGCGCCGCGGACCAACACACCCTCCCGAACAGTGATCCCACGGAACCGGGACCGCATCGGTATCGCATACACCGCGGTATCCAACAGCCCGGCCGGCGTCAACGACCACCCTGCCTGCGACGCCGTCCACGCAGCCTGAGGCACGCGGATAGATTAGTCGTCGATGGCCCGCCCACTGACGGTCGTGCCGGCGCACTCGGTGGCCGCCGTCGCGGATGCGCTCACCGACGCCCTGGCTGGCTCGACCACTGTGTGCGTACTCCCCGACGCACCAGCCCCGCCCGGCCACGACTGGCCCAGCGCCCTGCACCTGGACCTGCCCGTACCGGCCGATGTGGCCGCAGTCGTGGCGACGTCCGGTTCCACCGGAACGCCGCGCGCGGTGTTGCTCACCGCGGGCTCGCTGCTGGCCAGCGCACATGCGACGGTGCGCCGCCTGTCCGGCCCCGGGGCCTGGCTGCTCGCCCTTCCGGTGTCCTCCATCGGCGGTCTGCAGGTGCTGGTGCGCAGCCGGTTGGCCGACCTCGACGCCGTTTCTCTCGACCGGTCAGCCGGATTCCGGGCGGAGGCCTTTGTCTCGGCGGCACGCGAGCTTCCCGCTGGGTTGCCGCACTACACCTCGTTGGTGTCGACCCAGCTCAGGCGGCTGGTCCATGACAGGGCGGGCGCGGAGGCGTTGGCCGGCTTCGACGCCGTACTGGTCGGCGGCGGACCACTCGACGACGGATTACGCGCTGAGGCAACGCAGGCGGGCGTCGCGATCGTGTCGACGTACGGCATGACCGAGACCGCCGGCGGCTGTGTGTATGACGGAATCCCGATCCAGCGGGCCTATGTCCGAGCATCGCCGAACGGGCTGGAGATCGGTGGGGACGTGGTGGCTCTTGGCTATCACGCAGCCCCCGACCAGACTCGAGAGTCCTTTGTGGACGGCTGGTTCCAGACCCGGGATGCCGGTGCGGTCGACGACAACGGCCGCGTGTCGGTGATCGGGCGGATCGACGACGTCATCATCAGCGGTGGGGTCAACGTCGCGGCCGGCGCGGTGGAAGAACTCTTGTGCAGGCGACCCGACATCGCCGACGCCGCGGTTCTTGCCCGGCCGGACGCTGAATGGGGCCAAGCCGTCATCGCGCTCGTCGTACCCGCGGACGGCGAAAGCATCGACCTCGCCGACCTACGCGATTACGTCACCGCACGCCTGGGTACGGCGGCCGCTCCGCGGGAGGTCATCACCGTGCCAGCTCTGCCTAGGCTGCACTCGGGCAAGCTCGACCGAGTGGCCGCCCAACGTCTCGCAGCGTCCGGGCCGACTCCCGACGGTGGCCGGTGACCAGCCTTGCCGAGTGGGTCGTCGGAGCCCGACCACCGACTCTTCCGGCGGCCGTCGCGCCGGTGCTGGTGGGCACTGGCGCCGCCGCCGGGGTCGACGCCTTCGACCCCGGTCGAGCCCTGCTCGCACTGCTGGTCTCCCTCGCCCTGCAGATCGGCGTGAACTACGCCAATGACTACTCCGACGGCGTACGCGGCACCGACACCGACCGAGTCGGGCCGACCCGGCTCGTCGGGTCCAAGCTGGCGACCGCGACGGCGGTACGTATCGCCGCCCTGATCTGCTTCGGCATCGCCGCTGTCACCGGGCTGGCGCTGGCCGCGATGACCTCCTGGTGGTTGCTAGCGGTCGGTGCCGTCGCGATCGCCGCCGCATGGTTCTACACCGGAGGAGCCAAGCCGTACGGCTACCGCGCGCTCGGCGAGATCTCGGTGTTCGTCTTCTTCGGCATCGTCGCCGTCGTCGGAACCACCTATGTCCAAGCCGAGCAGATCCTGCCGCAAGCGGTCGTTGCCTCGGTGCCCGTCGGGCTGTTGGCCTGTGCGCTGCTGGTGGTCAACAACCTTCGCGACATCGACACTGACGCCGGATCGGGCAAGCGGACGCTGGCCGTCGTCCTCGGCGAGCGCCGTACGCGATGGCTGTACGCCGGCGTGGTCATGCTCAGTTTCGTCATGGTTGGGGGATTGGCGCTGTTCTTCCGGCCCTTTGCTGCCTTGGGTCTGGCGGCAGCAATCCTTGCCCTTCCGCCGGTGGGTGCGGTGCTCGGCGGGGCCCGGGGCCTGGCCCTGCTCCCGGCGTTGCGCGCTACCGGGCTGACCCAGCTACTGCTGGGTCTCCTGCTCGCGATCGGACTCGGCATCTGAGGCAGTCTCCGACGCGCCACGCAGTCTTTCGCGCAGCTTCACGCGGGCCTCGCGGCGCTCGATCACGGCCGCAGCCAGGTCTTCACGCTGCTTACCCAGTAGGAAGTAGGCCGCGGGCATGGAGAGCAACAACGCGAACAGGATGCCTGGAAAGCTGCCGAGCTCGGCTGCCCAGAGCAGGGCGAGCAGAATCGCGAAGATGGCGATCCGGCCGATCGTGTAGACGGCAACGGCCTTAAACATGCCGGTCCTCCCATCGGCTGGACAGGACCACCGTGGTGCGGGTGCGGGCCACTCCGCGGATCCGGCTGATCGCGGCGACCACCCGCTCCAGGGCCGCGATGTCTGCTACCCGGACCCGCAGCAGGAACGCCTCTTCGCCGGCCACGTAAAAGCAGTCGGTGATCTCCGGCATCCGGCGGAGCGATTCGACCAGATCCTCGTCGGCCTCGACATCGGATTCGAAGACTCCGACCAGGGCGGTGACCGCCTCGCCGACCGCCGTTCGGTCCACTGCGGCGTGGTAACCCAGGATGACTCCGGCCGTCTCGAGCTTGGACACCCGCTCATGCACCGACGGCGCGGACAGCCCGACCGTACGAGCGAGTTCGGCGTACGAGGCGCGGCCGTTGGCGCGCAGCAGGGAGACGATCTGCCGGTCCACGTCGTCCACGCCTCGCGCCTCCTCGTCGTTCTTTCTGGACTGCGCCGGGTATCGTCGGTTTCTCTAAGGGGGTTGTGTCGGATGTATGTCCTCATTGGCATGGTGCTGATCGGCGCGCTGCTGTTCGCCCTCTGGCGGATGAGTGGCAGTGCCGGGTCAGCATCGGGCGGTCGTACGGGCGGTACGGCACGGCCCACCACCCCTCCAGCCCGCAAGCCCATCCGTCGTGAGCCCCTCCCGCCTGACGATAACCCCGACTTCCTCCGCGAGCTCGATCGGCGAGCCCGCAGAGAGGAAGATCCGCCGAGTTGAGGTCTGCGCGCTAGTTGACGCCGGCGTAGGAATGCAGGCCGGTGCTGACCAGGTTCACGTAGAGCAGGTTGAACAGCATGACCACCAGCCCAGCCACGTTGATCCACGCCGCCGCTCGCCCCTTCCAGCCGGCCGTCGCCCGGGCGTGGAGATAGGCGGCATAGACGATCCAGGCGATGAATGCCCAGGTCTCCTTCGGGTCCCAGTTCCAGAACCGGCCCCAGGCACTCTCGGCCCAGACCGCACCGGCGATCACCGCAAAGGTGAAGACCGGGAAACCGAAGACCACCAGTCGGTGCGCGGCCCGGTCCAGTGTCTCGGCACTCGGCAGCCGGTGCGCGACCCGAGAGTTCACCCCGGCCGCCGAACCCCCTGCTTCGTCGAAGCGGGAGCGGACGAGGAACAGCCCCGAAACGATCCCGCTGGTGAGAAAGGCGCCGAACCCGATGCTGACCGTGGTCACGTGCACCAGCAGCCAGCCGGAGCGCAACGCCGCGACCAGCGGACCGGACTCCGCATAGAGGAACAACCCGGTCAACACCATCCCGACGGTGACTGGAAGGGTGACGAACAGCCCGATTCCGCGTAGCCGCGGCGTGCGGATCACCAGGTAGAGGAATCCGGCCACCCCGACGAACGTCACCGCAGTAGCAAGCTCGAACATGTTGCCCAGCGGGATCCGCTGCGCGGCCAGCCCGCGGAGCAGCAGAACGGTTCCGTGCAGGACCAAGCCGAGCAGTGTGATGCCGAGGGCGACCTGGCCGGCGCGCGCCGAGAACCCGGTACGAGCCTCCGGTATTTCGGAGCCGTCGGTGGCGACCAACACCTTGGGTCGGGAGGAGGAGGCGAACGCCAGTTCTGCGGCGAACGCGATCGTCGCGAGGCTGTAGGCCAGGATCGTCAGCGTGAACAGCGTGTCGGCCAGGCTGGCCAGGTTCGCCGCGTCGGACATCAGTGGTCCCTTCTGTCGGGCGGGCCGGCTGCGGCCAGAGCGGTGGAGATGCCGGTGACGACGCGCTCGAACTCGGCGGGCTCGGCGCTGCCCCCTTGTGCCAGTCCCCCGATCTCCAGCACCTTATCCCCGGGTCGTAGGAAGACCCGGCGGCGGCGTACGAGCAGGGTGGTCAGCAGCCCGGCGAGCATCGCCAGGGCGCTGATCAGAACGGCGAGCTGGCTGGGATCCCGGCTCAGCTGGAGGGCGGCGAACTCCTTGAATCCGGTGAAGGTGATGCTCGTGCCGTCCGGCAGGTTCAGGGATTCCCCAGGCCGGAGGTTCGCCGCTCCCACGCGTTCGAGTTGACCCCGCCCGATCCGCTCCTGATCCAGGGTGAAGACGTTCTGCGGGATGCCGCTGTCCAGGCCCACCGAACCGGTGTAGACCACGATGGCGACCGCGGGGTCCAGTGGCCGGGGATCCACCGAGGTGAGCAGGCCGCCGCCCATGTCCGCAGCGGTGGGCAGGAAGACTCCCTCGACGGCCAACTGGTCTCGACCCGCGCCGAGGTCGGGCAGCTTCAGCACACCCTCGGAGAGCATCGTCGTGGAATCGGTGGGTAGGAACGGCGCCGACAGGTCGGTGAGTTCGGTCCCGTCCGGCAGGCGCACGGAGAAGATCGGCGCGAACCCGCGCCCGGTGAGGTACAGCCGCGTCCCGTCCACCCGCAGAGGTGAGTTGATGCCGATCGTGGCCTGCTCGTCCGGACCGTCCAGGGCGCGGCTGTAGGTGATGTCCCCGGTGAAGCTCGCCGGGGTGAGGTCCGGTTCGTACCGGGCCTGGAAGTCCTCCAGGTCCACACACAGCGGGCTCAGGTCGGCACCGTCGATCAGTGGCCCGGCCGAGTAGGTGTCGTACTGCTGGAAGCTGTTGCAGAACCCCTGCCCCTCCTGCACCAGCACGCTGCCCTCATAGCCCCAGAGCTTGCCGACGGCCAGGCTGATCAGCATGGCGAGCAGGGCCAGATGGAAGACGAGATTGCCGGTCTCCTTGAGCAAGCCCTTCTCCGCCGAGATCGCGCCGTCCTTGCGCAGCACTCGGTAGCGAGCCACCCGTAGTTCCTCTTCCGCGACATCGAGTGCCTCCTCGGCGCCGAGGTCGGTCGACAGCTCGGCGTGCCGGGGCAGCCGGGATAACCGGCTCGGTGCTCGAGGAGGTGCGGCTCGTAAGGACCGGATGTGGCCCAACGTGCGTGGAACCAGACACCCGATCAGGGACACGAACAACAGCAGGTAGATGGCCGCGAACCAGGGCGCTGCAAAGACGTCGAAGAGCCCGAGCCGATCCAGGATCGGAGCCAACTGCGGGTTGTCGGCGAAGTACTGCGCGACGGCGCTCTGGGACAACGGTCGTTGCGGCAGCAGCGACCCAGGTACGGCGGCGAGTGCGAGCAGGAACAGCAGCATCAGCGCCGTGGGCATGCTGGTCAGCCAGCGCCACCAGCCACGCGCCACCCGTACGACCCGCGCGCGCACCGGAGGCCGACCGGTTGGTGAGGTAGGACGCGTCTGACCCGCCTCGGGGGCATCAATCGCGAGGTGGGGCGCGTCTGACCTCAGACTCATTGTTGCCCAGCCTTTCTCATAGCACCGATCCGTCCAAGCCGGCACTGGCCAGCCAGGCGCGCAGCCAGTTCATCGCCAGATCCCACGAACCGGTGACCAGCAGCACCCCGATCAGCACCAGGAACCCGCCACCGACCTTCATCACCGTGCCGGCATGCCGCCGGGCGAAGTCGCTGACCCGCAACGCCCGCCCGGCGCCGAGGGCGGTCAGCACGAACGGAATGCCCAGCCCCAGGCAGTAGGTGAAGCCGAGCAGCGCGCCGCGTCCGGCCGAGGCCTCGGTGAAGGCCAGCCCGTTGATCGCACCAAGCGTCGGTCCCAGGCACGGGGTCCAGCCCAGGCCGAAGACCACGCCGAGCAACGGAGCGCCGGCCAGGCCGGCGCGCGGCAACCGATTGAACCGCCACTGCCGGGACAGCAGGGGGATCAGCCCCAGAAAGGCGAACCCGAGCAGGATGGTGACCACACCGAGCACGATCGTGATCACCCGTTGCTGCTGGAGCAGCACCCGGCCCAGTCCCCCGAAGGCGGCGCCGAAGCTGGTGAACACCACGGTGAAGCCGAGAACGAACAGCAGCGCGCCGGCGACCATCCGCCCGCGCGGCGGGGCAGCCCGTACGGCGGTCGCCGTGCCGGCCGCAGGTGCCGGTAGTGCGGGCGCGGAGCTGCTCGCGTCACGGACCTCGGGGGCATCGCGGGTGCCGGCCAGGCCCGCCACGTACGACAGGTACCCGGGTACGAGCGGCAGGACGCACGGGGAGAAGAAGCTGATCGCCCCGGCCAGCAGGCTCACGACCATGGCCACCAGCAGCGGCCCGTCGGCCACGGTGTCCTGGAACGTCTCTCCGACGTCAGCAGCCCGCACCGAGACCTCGCTGGACATGGCGAGCAGTGCGCCGGCCCCGATCATCCCTGCGCCACCAGAGTGTCCACGACGCGCCGCAACTCCTCGTCCTCGACGACCGAGACGTAGACCGCCGCCACCCGCCCGTCTCGGTCCAGGATGATCGTGGACGGGATGGCGTTGGCCGGGTAGTCGCGGAAGGCCAACGCGATCTCTCCCCGCGGGTCGAAGACCGACGGGTAGCTGATGTTGTTGTCCTCGAAAAAGGCCTGGGCAAGCTGGCGGTCATCCTTGACGTTGACCCCGAGAAAGCTGACGCCCTCGGCTGAGACCTCGTCGTAGACCCGCTGGAACTCCGGCGTTTCCAGCCGGCAGGGTGCGCACCAGGAGCCCCAGAAGTTGATCACCACGATGTCACCGGACAGCGACGACGAGTCGAAGTCCGATCCGTCGAGCAGGACGCCGGTGAAGTCCGGGGCCGAAGCCCGGTCGCTCTCGTCGATGACGTCGCCGTCCGGGGTTCCCGCCACGAACCGGAACTCGCCTCCGTTGCTGACATTGACCGCGCCCGAGCCCGTGGTGCACCCGCTGAGCAGGATCAGCACGAGGATCAGCAACGCTTTTCGCATGCTCAGGCCCCGGGCACGGCGTCTGGATCGGTGGCACCGGCCGGCTCGGAGTACGAGATCCCGGCGAAGGTTTCATCGTCGAAGGTGATCGAGGTCAGACTGGCCAGCCCGCATTCCCGCTTGCGCGGGTCGTGCCAGAGCGGGCGTCCCTCGAGGAAACGGCGCAGCGTCCAGATCGCCAGCTGATGACTGACACACAGCGCTTGATGTCCCCCTGCGGCGGTACGGGCGTCGCGGACCGCGGCCAGCATCCGGGCCGCGATGTCGGCGTACGGCTCGCCCCAGGAAGGCCGGAACGGATTACGTAGGTGCTTCCAGTTGGCGGGTCGCTGCAACGCTCCGTCCCCGACTCCGAACCGGGTGCCCTCGAAGACGTTGGTCGGTTCGATCAGCCGCTCGTCGGTATGGATGCGCAGCCCGAGTCGCTCCGCGATCGGTGCGGCGGTCTCCTGGGCGCGTTGCAGCGGGCTGGAGACCAGATGGGTGATGTCGACGTCGGCGACGTGGTCGGCAATGGTTGCGGCCATGGAGTTGCCGCTCTCGGACAGGCCGAAGCCGGTGATCCGGCCGTACAGGACGCCGTCGGGGTTCAGCACTTCGCCGTGGCGCAGGAGATGAACAATGGTGCGAGTCATGCGCTTTGCTCCGTGACCAGGGCCGCGGCAGCGGCCGCGCGGGGCAGTGCATCCAGAATCTGATTCACCGCGGCATCATCTAGGGCGCCGGAGACGAACCATGCTTCGAAGGCCGACGGCGGCAGGTAGACACCGCAAGCCAGCATCTCGTGGAAGAACGCCGCGTACACCGCTGTGTCCTGCGCTCGCGCATCGTCGTAGTTGCGCACCGCCCGGCCGTGATCGGCGAAGAAGATCGAGAACAGATTTCCGGCGGCATTGAGCCGGTGCGCCACTCCGGCTTGGAACAACGCTGCCTGAGCTGCACCCCGGATGGTGAACGACAGGTCGTCCAGCTGCCGGTAGAGCGCCTCGTCGCACAGCCGAAGTGTGGTCAGGCCGGCAGCGACCGCCACCGGATTCCCGGACAGCGTGCCGGCTTGGTAGACCGGACCGATCGGGGCGAGGGCGGCCATGACCTCGCGGCGACCACCGAAGGCCGCGGCCGGCATCCCGCCGCCCATGACCTTGCCGAAGGTGAACAGGTCGGCGGCAACCGGGTCCAGGCCGAACCAGCCGGAAGTCGAGACTCGGAAGCCGGTCAGCACCTCGTCACTGATCAGCAGCGCACCGTGGGCCGAGCAGAGCCGACGCAGCTCGGCATTGAAACCAGGATCGGGAGGCACGACCCCCATGTTTGCGGGGGCGGCCTCGGTGATCAGCGCGGCGATGTCGGGTCCGCGTTCGGCGAAGACCGCTTCCAGCGCCGGCACGTCGTTGTAGGGCACCACGATCGTGTCCCCGGCCTGGGCCGGCGTCACCCCCGCGGAGTCCGGTAGCCCGAACGTGGCCACCCCGGAGCCGGCTGCGGCGAGCAAGGCATCCACGTGACCGTGGTAGCACCCCGCGAACTTCACCACCAGTGGACGCTTGGTCACCCCGCGGGCCAGCCGCAGGGCACTCATCGTGGCTTCGGTGCCGGAACTGACCAGGCGGACCTGTTCCACCGGCTCGACCCGGGCGATGATCTCCTCGGCAAGCTCGACCTCGCCCTCGGTCGGAGCGCCGAAGGACAGTCCCCGGCCGGCCGCCGTACGCACCGCGTCTACAACCTCGGGGTGGGCGTGCCCCAGGATCGCCGGGCCCCACGAGCAGACGAGGTCCACGTAGCTGCGCCCGTCGACGTCAGTGAGCCGGCACCCCTTGGCGTGGGCCAGAAATCGCGGCGTGCCACCTACCGACCCGAACGCGCGTACCGGTGAGTTGACACCCCCCGGGATGAC
>JACCTM010000382.1 GCA_013812385.1 Geodermatophilaceae bacterium
GGCTGGTCCAGTGCGGATCTCCCGAATCCAAACAACTGGACACGGTTGGGAGGGAGTCCGACCAGGACCAGATGGTCGGCAAGCACGCCGGCAAGGACTTCCCGGGTGGGCGAAGGTCGGTGGCTTCCGATTGAGCGTGTACTCCCGCTCGTTGGGTCTGGTGATGGGCCTGATCTTCCTGCTGTCCTGGTTGGCCCAATCCATCAGCGGGCAGAGCGCTTACAACGAGGAACAGCTCGCACAACTACGGGAACCGATCAGCTGGGGTGGGTATCTGAGCTCCGCGGAATTGTGGAACTCTCCGGAGTCCAAACCGGTCGGGGCACCGCATTCCAGTACCGGTCTGGAGGGTTAAGCATTCGCGACCTCCAGCAGGACGTCGGCGTGGCAGGGGAGGCGATTGCCGTCAGCGTCTTCGATTTGGCACCAGCAGGCGAGATTGCGGCCGGCCAACTCTTCGCGAGCCGCGCGACGATAGTCCGGTGACTCGCGTACGAACTCCCGAAAGAGTTGCACGGCATCATCTTTGGAGTGTCAAGCTCACGGTGGAGTGGGCCGGGCCAGCGGGGTCTCGTCGAGCCTGTCGAGGAGTTCGGCGACGTCATCGAAGACGTGCGCAGCACCGGCGTCGTACAGCTCAGCGACCCCGAATCCGCCGGTACGTACGCAGATGCACGTCCAGCCGGCAGCGGTTGCTGCCTGTACGTCGTAGGTGGAGTCACCGACGCAGACCGCGGCCAGACCGCCGACCTGCTCCAGTGCGGCTTGCAAGATGTCAGGCGCCGGCTTGGAGTCCGCCGCGCCGTCGGCACTGGTCCATCCGTCGAGCAGACCCTCACCACCGAGGAGCCCGATGGCCACCCGCGTGTGGTCCGGCTTCCCTGAACTCGCCAGTCCAAGACGCCAACCTCGGCGGCGGAGTTCGGCGAGCAGTGCCGAGGCTGCGTCAAAGGAGCCGACTTCGGGCAGCAGGTCCTCGTACTGCTCCTTCCAGCCCTCGCGCAGCGCGTCGCCGAGCCGAGACTCGACATCGTTCCCGGCGACCGCGGCCACCAGTCGATCACCACCCATTCCAATGGTCCGGTGCAGCCGCCACATGGGGATGGCCACGTCGTGTTGAGCAAAGGCGCGATGCCAGGCAAGGGCGTGCTGATACGTCGAGTCGATCAGGGTGCCGTCGACGTCAAGCAGGACGGTGTCGGCCTCGGAGTGGGTCACCGACGGCTCAGTTGATATGCCGCTCGGGCAGCCTTGCCTCGAGCCGTCCTGCACTGACCCGGGTGTGCAGCACGGTGGCCGGAGCCACCGCCGGTCCGCGCGCGACACTCCCGTCGGACACTGCGAAGGTGCTGCCGTGCCACGGGCAGACCAGGCACTCCTTCCCACCCACCTCAACCAGTTCACCGCTGTGCAGCGGCCCGCCGAGATGCGAACAGACATCGACCAGGACTTGGGCTTGCTGGCCGTGCCGCAACACGCACAGCGGTGTGGGCCGGTCGTCGCTGTCCTGGCTTACGCGCAGGACCGGCTGCCCGTCCGGTAGGTCGGCCAATGGGCCGAGGTCGATCCATTTCTGGCTCACCGCTCGCGCAGCAGTCGTCGCATGAGAAGCGCCAGAGGCTTGGTGGTAGGCCAAGTGTCCGCCGATGCCAGCAGAGGCCGAGGCGAGCCCGAGCCCGGCATAGGCCAGGCGGCGGCCAGTACGTTGATTCCCGCGCATCCGGGCGACCAGCGACCCGACGTAGAGCGCCAGTGCTGCCGAATTCATCACGGCGTGTACGGCTCCCACCCGTTGCTGCCCGACGTCGGACTCCGACCAGTCGGCCGCGCCGGCCAGAGCTGTCGGAACTGCGGCGGCGATGCCGGTCGCGACGAGCAACTGGGCTTCCTTGCGATGGCCGGGCAGGGCATCCAACAGCCCCGCCGACAGCCAGGCTCCGATCGGAACCTGGGCCATCGCCGGATGCAGCGGGTGCCCGAGCCACACGCCGTGCAGCATGTCCTTGAGTGCCTGTGGCCGCAGCAGCCTGTTCACCAGGGCGCGAATCGGGGCGATGCCTGCGTCGAGGCGCTGGGTGTCGGCCAGCCGGTCCAGCGCGGTGGAGATGCTCATACTGAACCGTAACCCGGAATGGACGTATTCATGCGCGCGGCCGCCCTTAGGTCGCAAGCGGCTCGCCGGCCGCCCAGCCCGACCACCCTTTCACGGAGAAGCGGATGACCGCGTCCACCGGTGGTTGCGACCGGTACTGCTCGTACTTGCGCTGCAGGAATGCGATCCCGGTATCGCGCTCGGCACCGGAAGCCAGCACCTCGGCGTGCGCATCGGCTCGTACCCACCACAGCTGCGCCCAGTCCTCGACGTAGGCATCGGTGAGCAACGACACCCGCGGTTCGCGCTGAATCCGCCGCAATCGCACCAGGGCGGCCGTCGACTTCGGCTTGTGATCCACGGCAGAGAAGACGACATCAGATGCACCGACCTCACCGACGACGGCAAAGGTGATCGGGACCAGGCGTGGCGAGCCATCCTCGGCGATGGTGGCCAGCCGGGCGACCCGGGCGCCGGCGAAGCGCACGCGGCACTGCTCGTCGGTCAACCGCATGAGCTCTGCACCGAGCCGGTCCGAAGGACTTCGCCGGCGTTCACGGGCCGGCGGCGGTCCAGTCGGCCTTGTCCTGACCGGACAGCTGCGCGATCTCGATCATCACCGCGTCGGTCACCTCGCGACGTGGCTTGCCACGAGCAGCTTGTCCGGCGTACTGCGGGAAATGCAGCGGCCGACCGAAGCTGACGCTGGCGCGGTGCGGCCGAAGTGCCCTGGAGCCGATCGGCATGATCCGGTTTGTGCCCTGGACGGCCACCGGGACGATCGGACAGTCGGCGGTCAGCGCCAACCAAGCAACACCGGTCTTCCCCCGGGCCAGGCGCCCGTCCCGGGATCGGGTTCCCTCCGGATAGATCGCGAAGGCATCGCCCTCCTTCAGTACGGCCAGGGCGGTGTCCAGCGCTGCCTGCGCAGCTCGATGCTCGCCACGTTCGACCGGCTGCGCCCCGAGGCTGGAGAACAGGGTGCGGGTCCACCAACCTTTGATCCCCTTGCCGCGCCAGTACTCCGCCTTGGCCAGCATGGCGACCTTGCGCGGGGAGACCAGCGGAATCACGATGCTGTCGATGAATGACAGGTGGTTGCTGGCCAGGATGACCGCGCCGGTGGCGGGCACGTTCTCCCGGCCCGTGACCCGCGGCCGGAAGAACAGCCAGAACAACGGTTTGAGGACGAAGCGGGACATCACGTACAGCAACGGCCTTCTCCTCCATTCCCCGGTCCGGGACCGTGTCATTTCTGGCGGTCGAGTGGCCATGGTCTCGCGACGGGGTAGGAAGCTCGAAATGGGGGCGACAGAGGGCAGTAGTACGGACAGGATGTGGCGCCTATGACATCTGCGATCCATAACATCAACGTCGACTGCGCCGACCCGTACCGTCTGGCCCTGTTCTGGGCCGAGGTCACCGGCTGGACCGAGCACCCCGATGAAGGGAACGCTTCAGAGGATCCCGAGGCGCTGCTCGTGTCGCCGGACGGGTCGTTGAACCTGCTTTTCATTGCCGGCCCGGACGTCAAGACGGTCAAGAACCGGGTGCACCTCGACCTGCGCCCGACGGACCGAACTCGGGACGAGGAGATCGTACGACTGCTCGGTCTGGGCGCAGATCTGATCGATGACCGGCGCAACCCCGACGGCACCGGCTGGGTGGTGCTCGGTGATCCGGAGGGCAACGAGTTCTGCATCGAGCGCAGCGCCGACGAGCGAGCAGGCTGAATTGACTTCCTGAGGTAGCAGGCGGAGCATCCGGGCACAACAACTGCATAAGTACTGGCGCAGGGGAAGTCCGGTGAGAGTCCGGCGCTGACCCGCAGCGGTAGGTCGAGACGCCCGAGGCGTACCCGACGAGCCCGATTACCTGCCCCGTACGAGCGACTCCATCACGCCGAGGTCTGCGGGGCGGAGCTCAGGTAACTCACCTGCGCCGCCCCCTTTCGCGTTGCACCACACGCGCAAGGGGGTTTTCGTATGAGGAACCCGGGCCTTCTTCTTCGTCGGATCGCTCACCGAGAGGCCCACATGTCCGACCCCATCGCTACACGTCCTGTTTCGCGCGC
>JACCTM010000399.1 GCA_013812385.1 Geodermatophilaceae bacterium
GACGTCGCCGTACGCGCGGTGCACTCGGCCTTCGAACTCGGCGACGATGAGACAACGGCGGTCGTGTACGGCGGGACCGGCCGATGAGCAGCGAGGAGGAACGTTGATGAGCGGGCTCAATGTCGGGATCGTCGGCGCGACCGGGCAGGTCGGCAAGGTGATGCGAGCCATCCTCGCCGAACGCGACTTCCCGGTCGATCAGATCCGGTATTTCGCCTCGGCGCGGTCAGCGGGTACGACGTTGCCGTGGAAGGGCGCCGAGATCACGGTCGAGGACGCTGCGATCGCCGACCCGGCCGGACTCGACGTGGCGTTGTTCTCCTCCGGCGCCACGTCCTCGCGGGAGCTGGCGCCGAAGTTCGCTGCCGCCGGCGTTCTGGTCATTGACAACTCCTCGGCATGGCGGATGGACCCGCAAGTTCCGTTGATCGTCGCTGAAGTCAATCCGGAGGCGATCAAGCTGGCCGGCAAGGGGATCATCGCCAACCCGAACTGCACCACGATGGCCGCGATGCCGGTCCTCAAACCGCTGCACGACGAAGCCGGTCTGGTCCGGTTGATCGTCAGCACCTACCAGGCCGTCTCTGGTGGTGGCGTTGCCGGCGTGGACGAGTTGGACAAACAGATTCGTGAGACCGCTGGCCGGGCAACCGAATTGACGCACGACGGGTCGGCCGTACCGTTCCCGGATCCCGTGCTCTACGCCCGTCCGATCGCCTTCAACGTCGTCCCGTACGCCGGTTCACTGCTCGAGGACGGCTCCGGTGAGACCGAGGAGGAGCGCAAACTGCGCAACGAGAGTCGCAAGATCCTCGGCATCGCGGACCTTCTGGTCTCGGGTACCTGTGTTCGGGTGCCGGTGTTCACCGGCCATTCGCTCTCACTCAACGCCGAGTTCTCCCGGCCGCTGAGCGTGGCACGGGCGACGGAGTTGCTCGCCGACGCGGCCGGGGTGGAGTTGACCGACATTCCCACCCCGTTGCAGGCGGCAGGGAAGGACGCCAGCTTCGTCGGTCGGATCCGGGTCGATCCCGGCGTACCCGACGGGCGCGGCCTGGCACTGTTCGTGAGCAACGACAACCTGCGCAAGGGGGCGGCGTTGAACACCGTCCAGATCGCCGAACTCCTCGCTCCCCGCTAGCCGTCGTCGGCGCTGACGGGTTGTCGATTCGCACCCCGCGAAATATTGATCCAGTGGCCAGATCTTCAGTCAGGACGCGATCACAACCCGCGCTCGCCGCAGCCTCGATGGTGAGCGCGTCCCAGTAGGACAGCTGCGCCATTCGAGAAGTCTCGATGGCCTTGTGGACCATGGGCACATCGGGGGACACGACGGTGTAGTGAGTACTCACGACCAAGGCGGCGCAATCACGGGACTCGAGGATGCTGTCGGCGCGTCGCTTCTTGTGTGGGTCCACGAGCCGGTTCACTGAAACGCCTCGCTCCAACGCCCGCATCCGCGCCCGCTTCAAGAGTTCCGCATCGATCGTGACGGTGAGATTGGCCATGCCAGTGTAACGCTGATCCCCTGCTACACGGGAATGTCGTCTCCGATCAACGGCCAGCAGATGTCAGTCCGATAGTGCTGGGGATCCTGGCCCTCGGCCGGGCTGATGACGTAGATCTCTCGTACCTGCAGGTCGGCGGAGACCGCATGTTCGGCGACCCATCGGCCGAGCAGCTGATAGGTATCGGCGATCGAGTCATAGCCGCCGTGGTGGGTCAGCACGGCGACCGTTGCGGCCGGCACTTCCCCGAGCGCCATCGGCGCGCGGTCGTCGGGTTGCTGGACCCCTGTTGCGATGGGTACGTAGGCGACGACTTCTTCCACGTCGTCGACCGCTGGGGGGGTACAACGCACCCGACGGGCCGTCCGGCGGCACTCCGAGGCGGCCCAGCAATGCGTACAAAGCGGCGTACGCGGCATCGAGGAAGGACGCGAAGTCGGCTTCACGGACCTGGCCACGGAACTCGACGGTCTGCATCGCCGGTTCGTCGCGGACGTAGACCGGGGTGAGGCTGGTGGGATGCTCGATGCTGGACTGGATCTCGTCGACGGCCTGCGCGATCCGGGCCATCCGTTCCTGGAGCAACTCACCGTGCCCGGTGAGGATCTTGCGGGTCCGATCCGGGTCTCTGGCGCGCAAGATCTCGCCGACATCGGACAGCGGCAGATCGACTGCTCGTAGGCGCCGGAGCACTGCGGCATCGGTGAGTTGGGTGGCCAGATAGGCGCGGTAGCCGGTTGCCTGGTCGACCTGTGCGGGCACCAGGATCCCGGCCGCGTGATAGGCCCGCAGCGCCTTGATCGACAGCAGACTCGCCCGCGAGAACGTGCCGATCGACATCAATCCGGTTGGCATGGCAGCCAGTCTTCGGTCTCCCTCGGGGGGAGAGTCGAGCACCGAAGGTCCGAGATGTCTACGAGTGGCGTGCTCAGCTGGGGGGTACCCGGCGCAGGCAGAAGTCCAGTGCGACCGACACCTGATGGATCGTCTCCTCGATCACGAGGCTCCCGTGGCCGGCATCGAAGCGGTACACCTCGTGGTCATGACCGCGGTCGCTCAGCACGGTGAGGTAGTTCTCGATCTGGCGCAGCGGGCAGCGCGGGTCGTTCGCCCCGGCCATGACCATGACCGGTGCCCGTACGGCATCGACGTAGCTGATCGGAGACGACCGCCGGTAGACGTCCTCGATGTCGGCCGGCGAGCCGCCGAACAGCGCCCGGTCGAAGGCCCGAAGGCCCTCCATCTCATCCTCGTAGGCGGCGAGATAGTCCGCCACCGGTACCTCGGCCACTCCGGCCGCCCACCGCTGCGGCTGGGTACCCAGTCCGAGCAGGGTCAGGTAACCGCCCCAGGAGCCACCGGTGAGGATGCATCGGGCCGGATCGGCCAGACCAGACGAGACCGCCCAGTCGTGCACCGCCGCTATGTCGTCGCACTCGGTGAGCCCCGGCCGCCCGGTCAGCGCATCGCGCCAGGCCGAGCCGTACCCCGTCGATCCCCGGTAATTCACGTGTACGACGGCGTAGCCGGCCTCGGCGTACGCGGCTCGACGCGCACGGTAGGAGTCCTCGTCGGAGGATTCCGGACCGCCGTGGATCAGGAACGCGGTGGCGTACGGCGGCCCACCGTGCGGTGGACGTACGACCAGGGCATGGATTGCCCCGCCCGGGCCGTCGACCCAGACGGCCTCCACCGGGAAGGCTTCCGGTGGAGTCTCGCCCCGTGGGGCGAGCACCACCTCGCCGCCGACAGCTCGGATCGACGGTGGCTGCACCGAAGAAGACCAAGCGAATTCGACCGTTCCGTCCGGGCGAGCAGCAGCCCGACTGACCACGCCGGACGGAGTGTCCAGGCGCTGCAAGGCTTTCGTGTCGAGGGTGTAGCAGTAGAGCTCGGTACGCGCGGCATGGTCGTGACCGATCAGCAACGCTGTCCCATCGGCGTACCAGCTGCCGGTCAGCTCACCGGGCAGGTCGAGGACGATCTCGCTCTCGGTGTCGGAGGCTACGTCCCAGATCAGCAGTTCGGGTCTGCCCCGACGCTCGTGGCTCACCAGGAGCCGCGAATCCCCGACGATGGGCGCGAATCCCAGGCTGGACAGTCCGAGTCCGGCGCCGTCCCACTTCTCGGCGACCGTCGAACCATCCGCTGTGGACAAGATGCGCAACGCCATGTGCCGAGCATCGCCGTGCTCCGAGTGCGCTACGGCCACAACTGTTTCGTCGCGAGAGAGCCCACCGACGTCAGCCGACTCCGCATGTTCGTACAGCACGGTCGCCGATCCTCGGTCCGACGGCGAGCAGAGGATCTGCGTGCCGTCATCGGTGCTGCGGCCGATGACCCTGATCCGGTGACCGATGCTCAGACCGGCGGAGTAGGCCGGCTGCACACCGGAAGCGGCGGGCCGGTCTGCACCCCCGCCGAAGGGCTGCACAACCCATTCACCCCACTCGTCACCGTCGGTGTCGGCGAACCACCAGATCGAGCTGCCGTCGGGCGACAGTGCGCCCGACAACGTGCCGTTCGGACGATCTGTCACCTGCCGGTGCGTCTCCTCGGCGCGGTCCCAGGCATAGATCTCGACGGTTCCGGTCTCATCGGAGGAGTAGATGCACCGGTCCGGGGCGTCACGCGCCCAGGTCGGCAGGGCGACTCGGGGGGCCCGGAAACGAGCCTGCCAGCGCGCGTTCGTGGCTGAATCAAGTCCGGACACATCGGCTGGGGCGGCGGGCTCGATCGTCACGCTGACTCACGCTAGTCCCCGCGGCATTCAGGCCGGTTCGCTAGACAACCGTCCCTTTGTGTGACGTAGGTGACGTCACTGGGGCGGTAAACCGGTTGCCGGTCGGGGAGAGTCGTCGTAGGGTCGCGGCTAGATGAAACGGAACGGTTCCGTTTCACTTGTATGGCTGGGACGGTCGGTCAGATGATGAGCCGCAAGCAGGCAGCCCGAGCTGTGGCCTCGGTGGGCACGACTGTCAGCGGCGTCGTCGGGAACCGGCGGCCACGGGTCGAGGGCGATCGGGAGACCGAAATCCTCGACGCGGCTGTGCGGGTGCTGGCCGATGTCGGCTACGACCGGCTGACCATGGACACCGTCGCCCTGGAGGCGCGGGCGAGCAAAGCGACGTTGTACCGGCGGTGGCAGAACAAGGCCGCGCTGGTCGTCGATGCCGTCTCGCGAGCGAAGGGTATCCCACCAGCCGACATGCCCAGCACGGGCAGTCTGCGCGGCGACCTGCTCGCCAGCTGGTGCGGTCGGGAGGGCTGGAGTTCGACCCTGCCGATGTCGGTGATGGGCGGCTTGATGACCGCCCTGCACACTGACGAAGA
>JACCTM010000401.1 GCA_013812385.1 Geodermatophilaceae bacterium
GTGCAGGAACTCGCGCTGGCACAGCTTCCGGAACTGGTTGCCCGACAGCGCCTTCTGTTGATCATCGAGGTAGTTCCACAGGTTGAGCAGGGCAAGGAAGTCCGAGGTCGGGTCGGCGAAGCGGGCGTGTGCCTGATCGGCCTGGGGACGCTTGTCGGCTGGACGTTCGCGGGGGTCCTGGATGGACAGTGCCGAGACGATGACGAGCACCTCGTGCAGGCAGCCGTTGCGATCGGCCTCGAGGATCATCCGGCCCAGGCGCGGGTCCACCGGAAGCGCAGCGAGTTGTCGCCCGATGGGGGTCAATCTGTTTCGTGGCGTGCGGTGGGTCGGGTCGGACGTCGCGGGTCGGGTTCGCTCAAAGGCGCCCAGCTCTTCCAACAGGGCGATGCCATCAGCGACCGTGCGGCGGTCCGGTGGATCCAGGAAGGGGAAGGCCGCAATGTCGCCGATACCGAGAGCGGTCATTGCGAGGATCACCGAGGCGAGGTTGGTGCGGAGGATCTCCGGATCGGTGAACTCCGGGCGGGACTCGAAGTCGGCCTCGGTGAACAACCGGATGCAGATGCCGTCCGACGTTCTCCCGCAACGGCCTTTGCGCTGGTTCGCCGACGCTTTCGAAATGGGCTCGATCGGGAGCCGCTGGACTTTGCGCCGGTGGCTGTACCGGGAGATCCGCGCCGTACCCGGATCCACGACGTACCGGATACCTGGAACGGTCAGCGATGTCTCGGCGACGTTGGTGGCCAGCACGATTTGGCGACCGGTGTGCGGGGCAAAGACGCGGTGCTGCTCCGCGGCGGACAGCCGGGCGTACAGGGGCACGATCTCGGTGCCCGGCAGCGCGACGGTACGGCCGCGGAGGGCTTCGGCCGTGTCGCGGATCTCGCGCTCGCCGCTGAGGAAGACCAGCACGTCCCCGGAGCCGGGTTCGGTGGCGAGTTCGTCGACGGCGTCGAGGATGGCTTGGAGCTGGTCGCGGTCCGGGTCGGAGTCGGGGTCATCCGGGTCGGTGACCGGCCGATAACGAACCTCGACCGGATACGTACGGCCGGAAAACTCGACCACCGGGACCGGCTTGCCGAGGATGGTGGCGAAGTGCTCGGCGAACCGCGCCGGATCGATCGTCGCCGAGGTGATGATCACCTTGAGATCCGGTCGGCGGGGGAGAATCTCGGCGAGATACCCGAGCAGGAAGTCGATGTTCAGGCTGCGCTCGTGGGCCTCGTCGAGAATGATCGTGTCGTACTGGGTCAGCAGCCGGTCGCGGGTGATCTCGGCCAGCAGCACGCCGTCGGTCATCAGCTTGACCAGGGTGTCGTCGGAGACGTCGTCGGTGAAGCGGACCTTCCACCCGACGGTCGTACCGAGCGGCGTGCCCAACTCCTCGGAGATCCGGGCGGCGATCGTACGAGCGGCCAGGCGCCGGGGCTGGGTGTGGCCGATCAGCCCGCGGATGCCACGGCCGAGTTCCAGGCAAATCTTGGGCAGCTGGGTGGTCTTGCCCGATCCAGTTTCCCCGGCCACGACGACAACCTGGTGTGCGGCAATGGCGTCGGCGAGGTCCGTCCGGGCCTCGCTGACCGGCAGCTCCGGCGGATAGTTGACCGCCGGGACGGACGTACGACGGCGTGCTATCCGTACCTCCGCCTTGTCGATCTCCGCCACCAACTCCGCGGTCTGGCGCTCCCGTTGCATGGGGTCTTTCGCCGTACGGGCCCGGTCCAGGCGTCGCCGCAGCCGCTGCTCGTCGCGCAGCATCAGCGCGGGCAGCCGAGCACGCAGCTGGTCAAGCGTCTGGGCGGTCACCGTGCTCCATCGAGGCAGAGTCGAGCCTCAACGGTAGGCCGTAGCAACCCGCACCCTTCCGCCATGGTGCTGCTCGCGGGGGCAATTGCATGTGCAGAACATGTATCGTCATGGATGTGACACACATGCTGCAGGTCCGAAACGTTTCGGCTGAGACGCTGGCCAGCCTGAAACAACGGGCGCGCGCAGCCGGGATGTCGTTGTCCGACTATGCCCGAAAAGAGCTCGAACGGGTCGCGGCGACGCCGACAGCTGAGGAGCTCTTCGCGGTGGCCCAGCTGCGGGCCACTCGGTTCTCGGCCGACGACGTGGTGACCGCCGTGGCCCAAAGCCGCGAGCGTCCGTGACGGCTCGCGGCCCCCGATGGCGCTGGCTCCGCTGGGAGCGGCGTACGTCCGGCCCAACGGTTGGTTAGCCGCCTGGTCGTGGACGCTTCGGTGCTGGTCACGGCCTTGGGCGAGGGGGGCGCTACCGGAGCCGTGGTCAGAGAAGCCCTGCGCGGTGGCACCGATGTGCATGCGCCGCATCTGATCGATGTCGAGGTGACGCATGCGTTGCGCGGGATGGCGCGCCGGGGCGTGGTGGACGCGGCCGAGGCCGGCGATATTCTTGCCGCGGCGCTGATCTTTCCGCTGACCCGCTGGGGGCTGCTCGGCTTGATGCCGCGGGCCTGGGAACTGCGGGACAGTGTCAGCGCCTACGACGGTGCCTATGTCGCACTGGCCGAGGCACTGGACGCCGAACTACTGACCCTCGATGCCCGGCTCGAAAGAGCCAGCGGACCGACCTGCCGCATTCGGGTGCCCGGGTGACCTGCAGCGAGTAAGACTCCCCGCGATCATGGCGCTGTGACCACATTTCGGGCCGAATACTGGTCACAGCTCCATGATCACGAGGGATTTGGCCAGCCACCGAGGCGATGTCGGAGCCGATCCGCAGAATGGTGGACATGAGTGAGAAGTACCTGGCCAAGATCGCCGCGCTGCTTCGCAAGGCGGAGTCGACCGACAACGAGCACGAGGCCGACGCTTTCTTGCAGGCGGCGCAGCGGCTGGCCACCTTGTCCTCGGTGGACCTGGCCGTCGCCCGATCTCATATCGCGGCCGCGCAGAAGCGGGCGACGCCGACCCAGCGAACGGTCGCCATCGGCGAACCGGGAAAGCGCGGGCTGAAGACCTACGTCCAACTCTTTCTGGAGATCGGCCGGGCCAACAACCTGACCTGCGACATCGCGTCGAACTCCAGCCGGGTCTTCGCCTACGGGTTCGACACCGACATCGATGCCGCGGAGGCGCTGTATGCCTCGCTGGTCGTGCAGATGGTGCGAGCCTCGGATGCCTACATCAAGTCCGGCCGGTACGCCGAGGAGTTGGTCGCTCGCCAGGTCCGGGTCGAGGGCAGCGGCCGGTACAGCCGATGGTCTGGCCAGATGCGCTACGACTACGTGGAGCAGGAGCGGCCGGTCCATCCGAGTACGGCGCGGATCAACTTCCAGTTCGCCTTCGCGCGGCGAATCGGCAAGCGCCTGGCCGCAGCGAAGCAAAGCGCCCAGCAGCAGGCGGTTGCCGAGGACCGGGGCAGCGGCGTCGAGCTGGTGTTGCGAGCTCGCGAGGTCGAACTCGCCGACCACTACAAGGCGACGTCCACCGCTCGCGGCTCCTGGCGAGCGAGCAGTGCCAGAGCCGGTTACTCTGAGTTGTCCCAGCGTGCCGGGGACAAGGCGGGGCGTACGGCGAAGCTCGGCGCACAGATGGCAATCGGCGGTGAGCAACGCCGGATCGGTGCCTGATCAGTCGTCGCCACGGATATATGGCCCCGCCGTGACCGAACCAGCGCCGTTGACCGAGCCGCGCCGTTGACCGAACCAGAGTCTCCCGATGCGGACATCCCGGCGACGCGGGATCGTCAACGGAAAAGGCTGTATGACGCCGAGAACCTGGTGCATCGGCTCTTCGACCGATCCGCTGACTTTCCGGTCGTCGAGGTGGCCGGCTCGCGGCTGACCCTGCCCGTGGAGCGGCACTTCGCCACGCTGGAGTCGGTGCAGGCCTACGTCGATGCGGTCCTTACCATGCCGACGATCCGGACCCGGTGGCCGCGTGCGGCGGTACCGGTCGCCGTACGAGCACGCAGTGGTCAGCACCAGGCCGACTATCAACGCCTCGTCGCGGTCATCGCCGTACCCCTGCATGCAAGAAACCGAGCCTGGGCGCTACGGGAGCTGGTGATCCTGCACGAACTGGCCCATCACCTGGCCGATGCCGACGAGGAGCCGCACGGCCCGGGCTTTGCCGAACGATTGGTCGCGGTGACCAGTGCTGTGGTCGGCGAGGAGGCCGGCTTCCTACTGCGGACGACGATGTGGGACAACGGCGTACGAATCGGCTGATTCAGGCAAGTCCTGTGCGTGGCTCTCGCGATGACCGCGGGTTGCATGTCGTCGTCGCGCGTCTCGTAGTGGTCAGAGCGTCAGGCGAAGATCTCACAGCGGGCGCCCACTGCGGCGTACGTACCGAGAGCGCGTCCGTCTCTGGTACCCAGCGCCACATCGCTGGCCGCGGCGGCGAGTCCGACCAGGGCGTCGTAGACCGCGCCGCCGCTGACGGCCAAGGTCGCCAGGATGCGCGGCAGCTGCTGGGCTGCCTCCGCGGTCGGGGCGATGGCCGGCGCGAAGCGTGACTCGATCAGCTGTACGGCGTCCTGAGCGCTCACGCGGGCATCGTTCGGCAGACGGGTCAGCACCGAATAGGTTTCGGCGAGCGAGTGCGTGGTCAGCACCGGCGTTCGGTCACCCAGCTGTCGGCGTACCAGCTGGTGTGCCGTATGCGAACTCAGCAGCAGTGGGACGGCCGCGCTGGTGTCCAACGCGAGCGTCGTCACCGACGTTGAGCGTCGATCAGCCCGAAGACCATCGCGTCGTCGACGGTTGTGGAAGACGTTGCGACCAGCTCCCCGTCGACGGTGCGAAGGCGGGCGGTCCGAGACGTCGGAATCAGGGCGAGGCCAGAACCGTACAAACTGAGTTCGACTGTGCTGCCGGCGCGCAGCCCCAGGGCATCACGTAACGCCTTCGGAACCACTATGCGACCGACGGAGTCGATCGTGGTCTCCATTGGTAGGACGCTACCAGGAGGTTGCCAATCACGGTCGAAACTATTCCGAGCCTTCCGGTTGCTTCGGCGGAGGCAGCAGACGCCGGCTGAGCGGAGACGCGGTCACGCCATGCAGGACGACCGAGGTGATGATGCACGCGGCCACGGTCCAGAACAGGTTCCGCGACTCGTCGACGCTCAGGATGCCCAAGCCGAGTGCAACGGCCACGTAGTACAGCGAGCCGATCCCCCGTACGCCGAACCAGGCGATGAAGGCGCGTTCGCGAGCGGGAATCGACGAGCCGAGAAACGCCACGGCGGTCGCCAGCGGGCGGATGACGAGCAGGAGCACCGGCACCAGCAGCCAGCCGGCCCAGCCCACCTCGCGCACTCCGGCCGTTGTCAACATGGAGCCGAGGAGCAGGATCACACCCAGCTCGCAGAACTTCTCGACGACCTCGGCGCCGTCATGCACGCGACGGTTGACCTCATGGCCATGCTCGTAGCGACGGAAACCCACTCCGGCGGCGAACGCGGCGAGGAAGCCGTAGGCGCCGGCCACCTCGGTCAGGCCGTAGACGAGCAGCACGGCGGCGACCGCGAGCCAACCGTCGAGCGCATCGTTCATCAGCCGGCGGTCGCGCAACCACACGACGC
>JACCTM010000405.1 GCA_013812385.1 Geodermatophilaceae bacterium
GCCGGGATCCACTCCCTGGTCTGGGAGGAAGCCCAGATCACCGCCGGAGTCGACCCCGACTTCCACCGACGGGACATGTACGACGGCATCGAGGCGGGAGCTTTCCTGGAGTACGAGCTCGGCATCCAGGTCATGCCCGACGACGGGACCGACAGCTTCGAGGGCATCGACCTGCTCGACCCCACCAAGATCGTGCCGGAGGAACTCGCGCCGGTTCAGCTGATCGGGAAACTGACCCTGAACGGCAACCCCACGAACTTCTTCGCCGAGGTCGAGCAGGTGGCCTTCCACACCGGACATCTGGTGCCGGGCATCGAGGTGACCAACGATCCGTTGATGCAGGCGCGACTGTTCTCCTACCTCGACACCCAGCTGACCCGGCTCGGCGGACCGAACTTCGCACAGCTGCCGATCAACCGACCGCACGCGCCGGTGAACGACATGCTCCGGGACGGTATGCATCAAACCGCCATCCACACCGGGGTGGCGCCATACCGGCCGAACAGCATCGATGGCGGGGCACCTGAGGTAGCCACGGTGCAGGAGGGCGGCTACGTACAGGTGCCGCGCCCCATCGAAGGTGTCCCCGTGCGCGCGCATGCCGCCTCGTTCGACGATCACTTCTCTCAGCCCACGATGTTCTACCGAAGCCTGAGCGAAGTGGAACAGCAGCACATCGTCGAGGCGTACACCTTCGAGTTGGGCAAGTGCTACGAGCAGCCCATTAAGGAGCGTCAGCTCGAGGTGCTGGCCAACGTCGACGCGGACCTGTGTGCCCAGGTAGCCGCTGGCCTGGGACTACCCGCGCCGAAGGGCACTCCGGCGCAGGACGTCGTCCTGTCTGCGGCCCTGTCCCAGGTCGTCACCGCGCCCGGACCGATCGCCGGTCGCAAGATCGGCGTGATTGCCGATACCGGCTCGGACCTGGCTGGGATCGGCAAGCTGCGCACGGCGATGGACAGGCTCGGCGCCGAGGTGCTCGTCGTCGCGCCGGTCGGTGGCGTCCTGGGCCGCGGTGCCCGCAAGGTCAACGTCGACCGGACGCTGCTGACCACCCGTTCGGTCGAGTTCGATGCAGTCGTAGTGGCCGGGGGTACCACACCGACCAACGACATCAAGCTGATTCTGCTGCTGCAGGAAGCATTCCGGCACTGCAAGGCGATGGGGGCCTGGGGGAACGGCGCCGCAGTGCTGCAGGGTGCCGGGATCGCCCTCGACGGTGCGGGGGTCGTGGTCGGCAATTCGGTGGCCAAGGCGTTCACCGGAGAACTGACCGCTGCGCTGGGCCTGCACCGGGCATGGGACCGAGCCGCGGAGGTCATGGGCTCGGCGGTACCCCCGGCAACCGGCTAGGCCTGGCCGGCACGCCTGGGCGCAACAGGGCGCGCATGTCGGAAAGATCGAAGAAGTCTGCGACCTCGCGGGCCGACCTGGGACCGGTGTCGGGATCGGCTCCGGCCTCCAACAGCATTGTCACGATGACCGTCGCCCTGCGGAAGACGGCGGCTCCCAGGGCAGTCTGGCCGTTGTCGTTGTATCGCTCCACGTCTGCCCCGTGGTCCAACAGCAGCCGAACCACGTCGTCGTGACAGTGGTACGCCGCGAGGATCAGCAGGGTGTCTCCCCGCTCGTTGGTCAGGTTGCTCGGCACACCCATGGTCAGCAGAGTGGCCAGCTGCGTGAGATCGCCTGTGCGGGCCCACTCAAAGGACTGCCGGAGCAGATCAAGTTCGTCCTCGGTCAGTCCGCCGGTCATCATGGCAGCGTAGGTCGCCGCAACGTCCTCGGACCAGCCGTGTCGTCAGACCGTACGGTGAGCAGCGTGAAGGTGGTCGTGCTGGCCGACACCCATGCGCCGCGACGGTGGAAGGGCGCTTCGCCGCGCGTGGCGCAATGTCTCGGCGAAGCCGATCTGATCCTGCACGCCGGGGACGTGTGCATCCGGGACGTTCTCGACGAACTGTCCAGTTATGCACCGGTGCTGGCCGTACGGGGCAACAACGACGGGCCGGACATAGCGGCCTGGGGAGCACCGGACCGGCTGGTCACAGAGATCGACGGACTGACCGTCGGGATGGTCCATGACAGCGGTGCTGCGACCGGTCGGCTGCCCAGGATGCGCAGGCTCTTCCCGGACTGTGATCTCGTCGTTTTCGGCCACTCCCACATCCCGATGAATCTGTCCGGAGACGGCCTGCGGATCTTCAATCCTGGGTCACCGACCGACCGTCGTCGGCAGCCGAGAGGCACCGTCGGAGTGCTCGAGGTCAGCGGCGGTCGCCTCGTTGACGCCGGGATCGTCCCAGTGACCTGAGCGGGGTCGAGCCAGAATGGAGGCGTGCGGTCCTAAGCTCGGTCCTGACGCACCGACGGAGTCGCGATGAGAGATGGATGGAAGCGGATGAGGGTCGGGGTACCCCGCGAGGTCAAGAATCACGAGTACCGCGTTGCATTGACGCCGGCGGGGGTGACCGAGTTGCGCCGCAGTGGCCACGATGTGATCATCGAAAACGACGCTGGCGCAGGCTCACTGATACCCGATGCAGACTTCGTGGCGGCCGGGGCGCAGATCCTGCCTAACGCCGACGACGTCTGGGCCGCAGCGGATCTGGTGCTGAAGGTCAAGGAGCCGGTCGCCGAGGAATACCACCGGATGCGCTCCGGGCAGACGCTGTTCACCTACCTGCACCTGGCCGCTTCCGTGGAGTGCACCAAAGCGCTGCTGTCCTCGGGTATCGACGCGGTGGCCTACGAGACGGTCCAGCTCGCCGACCTCTCGTTGCCCCTGTTGGCGCCGATGTCCGAGGTGGCCGGCCGAATGGCACCGCAGTGCGGCGCACACAACCTCGAGCGGGCCCAGGGCGGCCGCGGTGTGCTGTTGGGTGGGGTGTCCGGTGTGTACGCGGCCACGGTCGTGGTGATCGGTGCAGGAGTGTCCGGGATGAACGCCGCGGCCATCGCCCTGGGCATGCAGGCCGAGGTGATCCTGCTCGACAACAACGTGGAGAAGCTGCGCGCCGCGGACCGGATCTACCAGGGTCATCTGCAGACCGTGGCGTCGAACTCCTATGAGGTCGAGCGGGCGGTTCTGGGTGCGGACCTGGTCATCGGAGCGGTGCTCGTGCCTGGCGCCAAGGCGCCCACGCTGGTGTCCAATGAGCTGGTCTCACGGATGCGGCCGGGGTCGGTCCTGGTGGACATCGCCGTCGACCAGGGTGGCTGCTTCGAGGACACCCGTCCGACGACCCACGACGACCCGACCTACCGCGTGCACGACTCGGTCTTCTATTGCGTGGCGAACATGCCGGGTGCGGTACCGAATACCTCCACCTACGCGCTGACCAACGTCACGCTTCCGTACGTGATGTCGTTGGCCAACCGCGGGCTGCACGGGGCGGTGGCCGTAGACCCCGCCCTGGCCATGGGTGTCAACGTCGTTGCGGGGCAGGTCGTCTACGACCACGTTGCCGCGGCGCACGGGCTGCCGTATATGGCGCTGGAAGAGGCCCTGGCTGGCTGAGTCGGCTGTCCCCGCGGTAGTTGCGCCACCCGAACCCGCAGCGCCCCTGAGTCGCGCACTGCGCGGGTATCTCGACCACCTCGCCATCGAACGCGGGCTGGCCAGCAACACGGTGTCTTCCTACCGTCGGGACTTGCACCGGTACGGCAGCCATCTGACCAGGCGGGGGAGAGGCTCACTGGCTGAGGTGACCGAGGCCGACGTCGCGGAATTCCTAGCCGCCCTTCGGCTGGGTGACGACCTGCACTCACCGTTATCGGCCGCCTCGGCCGCCCGAGGCGTGGTCGCCGTACGAGGTCTGCATCGCTTTGCCGTACGCGAGGGTTGGGTTCTGGATGACGTTGCTGCACGAATTCGCCCACCCGCGCCGCCGCGCCGCCTGCCCAAGGCCATTCCGGTCGACTGCGTGGAGGCGCTGCTGGAGGCGGCCAATCTCGATGACGAGCCGCGCTCACTGCGGGATCGCGCGCTACTGGAGTTGCTCTATGGCACCGGCGCGCGGATCTCGGAGGCAGTCGGCCTGGCCGTCGATGATGTGGACCGCGCCTCCGGGACGATCCGGGTGACCGGGAAGGGCAGCAGGCAGCGGGTCGTACCGATCGGTTCCTATGCTCTGACCGCGCTGGATGGTTACCTGATCCGAGGCCGTCCGGCACTGGCCGCCCAGGGCCGCGGGATCAGTGCCCTGTTCCTGAATGCCCGCGGTGGCCGACTGTCCCGGCAGAGCGCCTGGACGATATTGCGGGCGGTTGCCGACCGGGCGGGCATCACCGAGGACCTGTCACCACACACCCTTCGGCATTCCTTCGCCACCCACCTGCTCGACGGTGGGGCCGACGTCCGGGTGGTGCAGGAGCTGCTTGGACACGCGTCGGTGACGACCACGCAGATCTACACCCTGGTCACCGTTGATCGTCTGCGGGAGGTGTACGCAGCCAGCCATCCTCGCGCACTGTCGTGAAGATGGGTCGCTTCGGCGTTCAGCGCGTGATCGCCCGCCAACACCCACGAGCCACCGTGTCCAGGGTCGAGTCGTCGGTGGCCGAACCGCCGGCGCTCGCGGCGAGCGTGACAGCTGGACCGAGGGCGAGGTCGTAGAGCACGTCGGGGGGTAGGTCGACCAGGATGTGGCCAAGCTCTGCGATCATGGCTGACCAGAGCCCGGCAACCTCGCCCTCGAACTGGTGGACGGCCTTCCCGTAGGGCGAAGCCTCGAGCTGTAGGAGGAAACGCGCCCGTTCCGGCCGCTCGACGAGGTGGGCGTGGACGCGATGCCAAGCACCGAGGAAACGCTTCTCCGGAGGGACTCCGGAATCCCAACCCGCTGCGGCGGCCAGTCCCAGGTCGCGTTTGACCTCGGCGTAGACCGTGAGGATCAACGACTCCTTGTCGGCGTAGTGCACGTAGATCGTGCCGGCGGCTACGCCAGCACGACGGGCAACCTCGCCCATGGCGGCGCCGTGCAGGCCTCGATCGGCCACGAGCTCCAGTAACGCCTGCCGTACGGCGGCGGCCCGATCGATGCCGCTGGAAGCGCTCAAACGGACGCCGTGCCGACCGACGCCGCCACGTCGAAGCACACACCGGTCTCGCGCTCTGACACGACCCACAACGTCTGCGCGGGCTTGCTGGCCACGGATCGGCCCAGCAGCGGGCGGCGAACGGCCGCTCCGTTGTTGACGAAGCGTGGGGCGTAGAGCTGGCCACCCTTGGCCTTGGGGTCGGTGGCCGCTCGGAGTTGCGGCTGCACGCCCTGGGCGGGTGACATACCGGTCTTCTGGGCCATGAGGTGGAAGAACTTCTGGCTGGCGCCGCCGTCGGTATTGCGGACGCTGGCGGCTTGCAGATCAGTGTCGGACAGACCGGGATGAGCTACCAGGCTCAACACCTGCGCCCCGGCCGCCGTGAGCCGCCGCTGCAACTCGACGGCGAAATGCAGGTTGGCCAGCTTCGACTGGCCGTACGCGCGCCACGGGCTGTACCTGCCATGTAGATGGGGATTGGCCGCGTCGATGGGACGGCCGGTGTGTCGCGCGATCGAGGTGACGGACACGATCCGGGCACCCGGTGTTGCGGCCAACGCCGGTAGGAGCCTGGCCGTGAACACGAAATGTCCCAGGTGGTTGGTGCCCAGCTGCAGTTCGAAGCCGTCCTCGGTGCGGCCTTCCGGGGTTGCCATGACGCCCGCGTTGTTGGCAAGGAGGTCGATCCGGGGGTGCGCTGCAAGAATCGTCGCCGCGGCGGCTTCGGTGGAGGCGAGTGATCCCAGGTCGAGCGAGATCAGTTCCAGGGAGGCTTCCGGGATCTCACTCATGATGTCGAGTCGAGCTCGTTGCGCCTTGTCCTGGTTGCGGACGGCCATGACGATGTGTGCTCCCTTGCGGGCGAGCTCTCTGGCCATCTCGAGCCCAAGCCCGCCGTTGGCACCGGTGATGACCGCGACTCGGTCGGACTGGTCGGGAATGTCGCGAGAGGTCCAAGACATGCCGGCTCCAAAGATTTGCGAATGAATGTTCATTCACTCTCTCAGGGAGCCACGGTGCCGTCAATTTAGTGGCCTTCGCGGGTACCGGCTCGCGGAAAAGCATAAAGCTGCAGTTGAGCTTCAATCAAATTGGGCGGTAAACGATTCCGCCTTCCTCGTCGGCGGGTCGCCTTGCCCGCGCCGTGCCTGCGACCTAGTGTCGCCGATAAGGACGCCGCCGTCAGATCACCGGTGGCAGCCGGTAGGAACCGATTCAAAGGCGGCAGTCGTGGCGCGACGAGGTGGCACAGAGGCCCAGGCCCTGCCCTTCTCCGACGACCCGGCCCGTCCCTCGTCGAGCCGAGCCGGCTTCCGCGGAGATCCGGTCAAGGCCCGACAACGCCCGCTTCCCGCCCCGCCGGTCCTTGATCGACATGGTCCAGCGAAGGTGATCGCGATGTGCAACCAGAAGGGTGGGGTGGGCAAGACCACGTCGACCATCAACCTGGGTGCCGCGCTGGTCGAATACGGGCGCAAGGTCCTGCTGCTGGATTTCGATCCCCAGGGCGCGCTGTCGGTCGGCCTCGGCGTCCCCGCCCATGATCTGGACCACAGCATCTACAACGTCCTGATGGACCGCGATATCGGCATCGCCGATGTACGGCTCAAGACCAAGGTGGACGGCCTGGACCTGATCCCCAGCAACATCGACCTGGCTGCGGCCGAGGTCCAGCTGGTCAGTGAAGTCGCTCGCGAGCAGGCGCTCAAGCGTGCGCTGCGGCCGGTCATGGACGAGTACGACTACGTCTTCATCGACTGCCAACCATCGCTGGGGCTGCTCACGGTCAACGCCCTGACCGCCGCACAGGGCGTGATCATCCCGCTGGAATGCGAATACTTCAGCTTGCGGGGGGTTGCCCTGCTCGTGGATACCATCGACAAGGTCACCGAGCGGCTGAACCCTGACCTGTCTATCACCGGCATCCTGGCGACGATGTACGACGCCCGCACGCTGCACGCCAAGGAAGTTTTCACCCGCGTTGTGGAGGCCTTCGGGGACACCGTCTTCCAGACGGTGATCGCTCGTACCGTCCGGTTCCCGGAGACCACTGTGGCAGGTGAGCCGATCACCTCGTGGGCGCCGCACTCCCAAGGCGCGAACGCTTATCGCAACCTCGCCAAAGAGGTCGTCGCCGCCGGCTGAGCGGTCTGGGAGAGCGCGCAGCGCGGACTAGGGTGCCCCGGCATGGAGGTGGGCGCTGTAGGTGCAACGGCAGCGGAGGCCGCCGCCGTGTCCGCGGACGGGCGTTTCCATGTCACGCTCACCAATTTCGAGGGCCCG
>JACCTM010000471.1 GCA_013812385.1 Geodermatophilaceae bacterium
CCCCAACCCGGGGGCCGCGCGCCTGGAATACCTCGATCCCTCGGTGGCCCGCGGTGGGCCGGTCACAAAGGCTTCGGATGTCTTCGGGGTTGCGGCAATCGGGTTTCATGCCTTGACCGGCCGCCCGCCGTGGGCCGCCGGCAGCGGCGCTGACATGTGGGAGCTGGCCGCCGAGAGCGCCGGGGTCGACCTGCGCCCGCTGCACGCCAGCACACCGGCTCCGTTGGCCCACGTGATCGCTCGCGGGCTGTCCGAACAACCCAGACATCGAGGCAGCGCCCAGGCCTTCGCCGCAGACGTACGAGATGCCGTCGAGCCGCAGCCGTTGCACCTTGCCGGTCCCTACGTATGGCCGGATCTGCCGCCCCTGGCCGAGGATCTCGATCGCACGTCTGGGCCGGCCGTTCCCGCGGCTCTGGCAACCGTGCAGGAATCACCGAACAACGCCTCGCGTACCGCATCGGCTGACATCGCCGGCGAAGTGCGCCGGGGTACCTCGGCGCGACATGCGGCGCCGCCTAGCACTCGTCGCGAGCGGGATGAGCGGCGCAGTGCTCTGCGCCACCCGGTAGGCGGCTTCGGCTACGACCCCCCGTCGCGGCTGCGCTCCGCGGCACGTGTCGTCCCGCGCCGAGCGGTCGTGTGTGCCCTTGTGGCGTTGGCGGTCCTCGCCGTCGTCGTTCTCGGTCTGGGTTGGAACGCGTCAAAATCTGTGCCAGCGGCCCAGGCCGGTGCCCCGCTCGGCACAGTGTCGGGGCAAGCCGGTGACAACCAGGCCGGCCCCGCCTCCGAGGGTGCGGAGGGTGACGCAGACGAGCGCGCCGTACCCGACTCTCCGGCCGCCTGGGCGGCGCTGTTGAGCGTGTTGTACGAGCGGCGCGCCTTGGCCTTCGGGACCGGTAGGGCCCCGTTGCTCGATCAGGTCTTCAGTCCGGACAGCCCACAATTGGCAGCCGATGTCGCCGAGCTGACCCGACTCACCGAGGCCGGGCAGATGCTGCGCGGCTTCGCGCCACGAGTGCTGGAGATCCTCGACGTGAGAGTGCAAGGCGATCGCGCCACTGTGCAGCTCACCGACGAGTTCGGCGACTACGAGACCGTTCCCGCGCTGGACACACGCGCCGAGGCCCTGGCCATCCATCCAGGACGCGGACCCGCCACGGTGGACATGACACTCGTGCTGAGCGAGGACGGCTGGCGGATCCACACCGCCCATCGGCTGGGCTGACCGGTCAGGAAGCGGTGACTTCTTCCAAGGCCTGGCGCAAGGTCGGATGAGCGAACTCGAACCCGGCCCCGGTCAGGACGCGCGGGATTGCGCGCTGACCGGCCAGTACGCCCTCCTCGGCAAAGTCGCCGACGACCAACTTCAGGGCCAGTCCGGGTACGGCAACCAGCGTCGGTCGGGCCAGCACCGAGCCCAGAGTCTTGGTGAACTCCGCGTTGGTGACTGGCTCGGGGCCGGTGAGATTGACCGGTCCGGACAGGTCTGACTCGATCAGGAATCGCAAGGCGGACACCTCGTCGGGAAGGCTGATCCATGGCCAGTACTGGCGACCCGAGCCGAGCCTGCCGCCCAGACCCAGCTTGAACAGCGGCAGTAACCGGCCCATGAGTCCACCGCGCCGGGAGAGCACCAATCCGGTGCGCGGGAAGGTGACTCGCACGCCGGCATCCACCGCCGGCTGTGCTGCTGCTTCCCACCGCCGGCAGACCTCAGCCAGAAAGCCGGTGCCGGCAGACTCCGTCTCGTCGACCGGACGGTCCCCGGTGTCGCCGTACCATCCGACTGCGGAGGCGGAGACCAGGAAACGCGGCCGTGGCGGTGTATTCACCAATGCCTGGGCCACGGTCGTCGTACCGTCCACTCGACTGTCGAGCACCTCGCGTCGACGAGCATCGGTCCAGCGCTTGTCTGCGATGCCCGCTCCGGCGAGGTGCACGACCCCGTCGACATCGTCCAGGGCGATCGGGTCCAAGTGTCGCGAAGCCGGATCCCATTGGACCTCACCGGAGGAGCGCGGGTTGCGCCGGACGAGATGCACGACGTGGTGGCCGTCTGCGCGCAGAGCAGCACTCAGTGCGGTACCGATCAACCCGGAGGCGCCGGTGATGGCGACCTTCATGCGCTCACCCGTGCGTGACGCTGGATCAGGACAGTCCGAGCGAGGACTCGAAGTCTGCGGTCTCGAGTCGATCCTTCATGGTCACCAGGAATCGAGCCGCATCCGCGCCGTCCACGATGCGGTGGTCGTAGGTCAGTGCCAGGTAGACCATCGAACGGACGGTCACGATCTCACCCAGGTTGGGGTCGTCGACGACCACTGGGCGCTTGACAACCGTGCCCGTACCGAGGATCGCGACCTGCGGCTGATTGATGATCGGGGTGTCGAACAATGCCCCACGGCTACCGGTGTTGGTCAGCGTGAAGGTCCCGCCACCGAGTTCGTCCGGCGTCACCTTGTTGTTGCGGGTCCGCTCGGCGAGATCAGCGATCTTGCGCGCCATGCCGGCGAGGTTGAGGTCCCCGGCGTTGTGGATCACGGGGACCAGCAGACCGCGCTCGGTGTCGACAGCGATACCGAGGTTCTCACTGTCGTGATAGGTGATCGTGCCCGCCTCGGAGTCGATCGACGAATTCACCATCGGGTGCGCTTTGAGCGCTTCCACTGCTGCCAATCCGAAGAACGGCAGAAACGACAGCTTCACACCCTCGCGAGCGGCGAAGTCATGCTTCACCCGGTCGCGTAGCTTGGCCACGCGGGTGATGTCGACCTCGACCACAGTGGTCAGCTGCGCACTGACCTGCAACGACTCGATCATCCGCTTGCCGATCAGCGCCCGCAGCCGAGTCAGTTTCTCGGTCCGCCCGCGCTTGCTGGGTTGGGCTGCCGGTGCTGAGGCTGGCGAACCCGACATAGCGGCTGCCGAGGGGGGCTCCTGCTGCGGGGTCGTTCCGGGCTCGGCCGGTTGCGGTGGCGCGGCCGGCTCGGTCGCCGCCGACTGGCTGCCGCGGCTGGCTTCGAGAACGTCCTGCTTGCGGATCCGCCCGCCGACTCCGGTGCCGGTGACCGAGGACAGGTCGACCTTGTGTTCGGTGGCCAGCTTGCGAACCAAGGGCGTGACGTACGCGCCGCCAGCGGCGCTCGGGCCGGCTCCAGCCGCCGCCGCAGCGGCGGGGGGCGGCTGTTCGGCTTGACTGGGACCGGGCTCGGCCGGGACACGCTGGGTCTGCTGCTGGGCCGTGTGTTGGGTTCCCGGTTCGGCCTGACCGTCCGACGATTCGCTGGATACCTCCGCATCCGGTGCGGCGGGGGTTTCCTCGCGCAGTGCCGGTGCCGGTTCGGCGGCCTCGGGTTCGGCCGGCGCCGAGGCCTCGGGTGCTTGGGAATCAGTGCCAATCACCGCGAGTTCGGCACCCACCTGAACGGTCTCGTCCTCGTTGACGGTGATCGAGAGCAGGGTCCCGCTGGTGGGTGCCGGGATCTCGGTGTCGACCTTGTCGGTGCTGACCTCCAGCAACGGCTCGTCTGCCTCGACGCTGTCGCCTACCGCCTTGAGCCAGCGGGTGACCGTGCCCTCGGTGACGCTCTCGCCCAGCGCGGGCATCGTCACCCGCGTACCGGTGTCGGACCCGTCGCCACCACCGTCGGCGGACTGCGGTGCCGGTGTCGAGCTCTCATCCGCGGGTGGCTGGGTCTGATCCTGTCCGGAGGCCTCCGCTGCAACCTGATCGGATGGGGTCGGCGCAGACTCCTGCGATCCGGCCTGCGCCGATTCAGGTTTTGCCTGTTCAGCTGGCGGCTGATCGGGTGCCGCGTCCTCAGCGGGTTGTTCGGCGGTGCCGGACTCGCCGGACTCGCCGGCGTCGCCGATGATCGCCAGTTCGGCGCCGACCTGAACGGTCTCGTCCTCGGCAACCATGATCTTCTGCAGGACCCCGCTGGCCGGTGCCGGGATCTCGGTGTCCACCTTGTCGGTGCTGACCTCGAGCAACGGTTCGTCGGCCGAAACCTCGTCACCCTCCTGCTTCAGCCAGCGGGTGACCGTGCCCTCGGTGACGCTCTCGCCCAGCTGGGGCATGGTGACGGAGGTCGGCATGGTCGTGATGGCTCCTCTTGGGTTGGACGATGGAGGTCGTGGGCGATGGGACGTGGTGGTGACAGGGCGGATCAGCCGTGCACGTGCAGGGGTTTTCCGGCCAGGGCCAGGTGTGCCTCGCCGAGTGCCTCGGATTGTGTCGGGTGCGGATGGATGAGGCTCGCGACCTCGTCAGGCAACGCCTCCCAGTTGTAGATCAACATTGCCTCGGCGATCAGCTCTCCGACCCGGGAGCCGACCATGTGGACGCCGACCACCGGGCCGTCCTTGGCGCGGATCAGCCGTACCGCGCCCTGGGTCTTCAGGATCTGACTCTTACCGTTGCCTCCGAGGTCGTAGGTCAGGTCCTCGATCTCGCCGTACTTCTCCTTGGCCTGCGCTTCGGTGAGTCCGACGGAGGCGACCTCGGGCTCGGAATAGGTGATCCGGGGCACCCCGGCGTAGTCGATGGGGACCACCGGTAGCCCGGCCAGCCGCTCGGCGACCAGGATTCCCTCGCCGAACCCGACATGGGCCAGTTGCAGAGTCGGGATCAGGTCACCGACCGCGGAGATGGTGGGGACCGAGGTCTGGCACAGCTCGTCGACGACCACGAACCCACGGTCGGTGGGGACGCCGTTCTCCTCATACCCCAGACCTTCGGAAACCGGGCCGCGTCCGACGGCCACGAGCAGCAGTTCGGCCTCGATGGTCTTGCCGTTCTCGAGGGAGACCGTGACGCCGTTGTCGGTCGACTCGACGCCGGCGAACCGGGTGCTCAGTTCGAACGCGATCTTGCGCTTGCGGAAGGCCCGCTCCAGCAGCTTGGAGGAGGACTCATCCTCGAGCGGTACCAGGTGGGGCAGCGCTTCCACGATCGTGACGTCTGCGCCAAAGGACTTCCAAACGCTGGCGAACTCGCAACCGATCACGCCGCCACCCAGGATCACGACGGAGGCCGGTACGTGCTCCAGGCGCAGCGCGTGATCGCTGGTGATCACCCGCTGACCGTCGATCTCCAGCCCCGGCAACGAGCGTGCATAGCTGCCGGTGGCCAGCAGGACGTGGCGACCCTCATAGGTCTGATCACCGACCTGAACGGCGGTGGGGGAGACCAGGCGCCCTTCGCCCTCGACGTAGCTAACCTTGCGCGCCTTGACCAGTCCCTGCAGGCCCTTGTACAGCCGTGCGGTGACGCCGTCTTTGTACGAGTTGACCCCGGCCATGTCGATTCCGGCAAGCGTGGTCTTGACGCCGAACTGTTCACCGTCACGGGCGCTGTCGGCGACCTCGGCCGCATGCAGGAGCGCCTTGGTCGGGATGCAGCCCCGATGCAGGCACGTGCCGCCCACCTTGTCCTTCTCGATCAGCACCACGGACATGCCGAGCTCGGCTGCGCGGAACGCTGCCGCGTATCCGCCCGATCCACCCCCCAGGATGACCAGATCCGCTGGACTCGTACTCGGCTCGCTCACTGTCGCGTCCTCCACTGTCGTGCTCGGCGTCATGTCCGCTGGCCCATCCTGCCACTGTCGGCACCAGCCGGGCTTTCGCCCTATCGTTGACGGCTCAGCCGGAGATGGGAGGCCTCGTGGCACTGTTTGGCCGCAAGAAACGACCGGGCACGCTGCGCGAGTCCACCAGCGCCGACACCGCCCACCTCGAAGCCTTCGCGGCCTCCCGCCAGGGAGTCGAGGCCTTCGTCGAACCACGTACGGCGGTGACCGAGGCGACCGTGGTCTTCGTGGCAGCCGACGGCGAATGGACCCGCCGTCGGATCGATGGACCCGACGGTGCCCAGAAGCTGGCCCGCAAGCTGGCCATTCCGGTCTACGACGCCTCTGTGCTGGGCTATCCCGATCGGATGCGGGAGTGGACCGCCCGGCAGAAGAACCACGGGGCCGGCCCGGGCTGATGGACAGCCGATCCATCTCCGGCTCCGTGAGCGGGTTGGGATTCCGTGCCACACGACGAAGCAGCCCACCGGATCTCGGCGGCGCCGGCCGCAGGTGGCGTGCTGGTCTCGGATGACCGCGCTCCGGCGTTCTGGATCCGGGCCGATGCGGAGGGAAACGAAGCCTGCGTCACCACCTGGCAAGGCCGCGACAGCGTCAGCCGGCAGCAGCGTTGGCGATCAGACCCTCGATGGTGGTGAGAAGTGTCCGGATCGGAACGCCGGTGCCGCCCTTGGGGTTGTACCCCCAGGCGCTGCCCGAGTTGAACGCCGGACCGGCGATGTCGATGTGCGCCCACTCGGTGCCCTCGGAGACGAACTCGGACAGGAAATGTCCGCCGACCAGCATCCCGCCGAGCCGGTCGGTGTTCGCGTTGATCAGGTCGGCCACCGAGGAGTCCAGGCCCTTTCGCAGCTCCGGCGGCATCGGCATCGCCCACATCGCCTCACCGGATCGCTCACTTGCAGCGATGACCCGGCCGCGGAGGTCATCGCTGCCCATAACGCCAGCCGTCCGGGCACCCAAGGCAATTCGCGCCGCGCCGGTCAGAGTGGAGGTCTCGATCAGCCAGTCCGGCTCGTCCTCGCAGGCCCGCGCGATGGCGTCGGCCAGGACGACCCGGCCCTCGGCGTCGGTGTTGGTGATCTCGGCGGTCTTGCCGTTGCGGAAGGTGATCACGTCGGCCGGCCGGTAGGCGGTGCCGCTGGGCAGGTTCTCCGCCATCGGGATCGTGGCGATCAGCTCGACCGGCAACCCCAGTTCGGCGATCAGACAAGCCGTGGCGACCATCGCCGCAGCACCGGCCATGTCGGATTTCATCTCGTCCATCTTCGCCGCCGGCTTGATCGATATGCCGCCGGAATCGAAGGTGATGCCCTTTCCGACGATGGCGATCTTGCAGACCGCGCGGCCGGCCGGCGTGTAGTGCATCCGGACCAGACGCGGTTTGCGGTCCGAGCCGGACCCGACCGCCAACACTCCGCCGTAGCGACCCTTGGCCAG
>JACCTM010000492.1 GCA_013812385.1 Geodermatophilaceae bacterium
TCGCCCGCGATCGGCCACCGGCCCGGGTGGCGAGCACGACCGACGAGCGGCTCGCCGAGATCGGGGCCGGACTCTCCCTGGCCCAGCCGCGCAGCCGTTGGCGGATGGAACTCACCGACCGAGCCGATGGGGTGAGCATCCTCAACGACGCGTACAACGCCAATCCTGAATCGATGCGGGTGGCCTTGGACGCGCTGATCGCGGTGGGCGGAGGCACCCGCCGTACCTGGGCGGTCCTCGGAGGAATGGGCGAACTCGGCAGCCGGGCCCGAGTCGAGCACGAAGCAGTTGGCCATGAGCTGACACAGCGGGGGATCGACCGGCTAGTCGCCGTGGGTGCCGATGCGGCCGGCATTTATGCTGGCGCGGCTGGTGAGCCAGCCGAGGAAGAGGGGTTCATCCACGTGCCGGACATGAGCGCGGCGCTGCAACTACTGCGCTCGCAGCTTCGCTCCGGCGACGTGGTCCTGGTCAAGGCCTCCCGCTATGTCGGCTTGGAACGGCTCGCCAACGCCCTGCTCGAGGAAACCGACCAGACATGAGATCAGTTCTGATCGCTGCAGTGATCGCACTGGCGATCTCCATTCTGTTCACGCCGATTGCCATCCGCATGCTGCAGCGCCGGGGGTTCGGCCAAGAGATCCGGGTCGACGGTCCTGAGCACCACATCACCAAGAAGGGCACCCCCACGATGGGCGGTGCGGTCATCGTCTTGGCGACCGTCGTCGGGTATTTCGGGGCCTATCTGTTCCTCATCGGCGAAGACGGCCGCGGGCCGACGGCCAGCGGGCTGTTGCTGATCTATCTGCTCGTCGGACTCGGAGTCGTCGGTTTCCTCGACGACTACATCTCGATCCGCAACCAGCGCAACCTCGGCCTGAACAAGACGGCCAAGCTGGTCGGCCAGATCGTGATCGGTGTCAGTTTTGCGATCCTGGCGCTGCAGTTTCGTAACTCCAGTGGGCTGACGCCGGGCTCGACGGTGCTGTCCTTCGTCCGGGACATCCCCCCGCTCACCCTGGGAACGGTCGGCTTCGTCTTCTTCGCGCTGCTGCTCATCAGCGCCTTCTCCAACGCGGTGAACTTCACCGACGGACTCGATGGCCTGGCCTCTGGCGCGTCGGTGATGGTGTTCGGCTCCTATCTGATCGTCTCGTTCTGGCAGTTCGGGCACGACTGCGCCCGGCTACCGGAGGCCGGCTGCTACTCGGTACGCGACGCACTCGACATCACCCTGATCGCTGCGGCGGCGATGGGTGCCTGCTTCGGGTTCCTGTGGTGGAACGCCTCACCGGCCCGGATCATCATGGGCGACACCGGGTCGCTGTCTCTGGGTGGGCTCATGGCCGGGCTCGCGATCTTCACCCGCACGGAGCTCCTCCTGGTCGTCCTCGGCGGTCTGTTCGTCGTGGTCGCCATGTCGGTGACTATCCAGATCCTGGTCTTCCGCGCCGGGGGTGGCCGACGAATCTTCCGGATGGCACCCATCCACCACCACTTCGAGCTGGCCGGCTGGACCGAGAACACCGTCGTGGTGCGCTTCTGGATCGTCACCGGCATGGCGGTGGCCTTCGGACTGGGCCTGTTCTATGCCGATTGGCTCAGCCTCGCCGAGCTCGAGTGACCGGGCAGCGCAGCTCCGGTCAGTTGCACCATGGACCCGTGCCGTGGACCGGTCGGCGAGTGCTCGTGCTGGGAGCCGGCGTCAGCGGCCTGGCTGCGATTCGCGCTCTGAGCCGAGCCGGAGCGCTGATCACGGTCGCCGACGAGCGCTCCGGCGTCCTGGCCGACGGCCTGCTCGCGGACCTCTCGGCTGATCCAGGCCGAGTGCATCAGATCGACATGCCGGCGGAGGTGCCCGGTGAAGTTGATCTCGTTCTCGCCACGCCGGGAATGGGACCGCGACACCCGGTGCTGGTCTCCGCACGAGCGGCCGGCATCGAGATCATCGCCGAGCCGGAATTGGCCTGGCGCCTGCAATCCCCCGATGGGCCCGCCTGGCTGGTCGTGACCGGTACGAACGGTAAGACCACGACGGTGGGGATGCTGGCGTCGATGCTGCGAGCGGCCGGCCTGGCCAGTATCGCCACCGGCAATATCGGTCTGCCGCTGGTCGAGGTGGTCACCGGGCCGGTGCGCTACGACGTTCTCGCGGTGGAACTGTCCAGCTTCCAGTTGGACCGATCGCCGTCGATCCGAGCGCAGGCGGCGACCGTTCTCAACGTGGCTCCCGACCACCTCGACTGGCACGGTTCCCTGCAGGCCTACACCGAGGCCAAACAGGTGGCCTTCGATCAGGCCGCGATCGCGGTGTTCAACCGTGACGACCAAGAGTCGCGCCGCCTTGCCGGCGGTCATCCGCACCCGGTCGGATTCACCCTGGGCTACCCACCGCAGGGCGCGCTCGGGATCGACGACGGCGTGCTGCTCGACCGGACCTTCGAAGAGGCCACCGAGCTCGCCCGCGTCAGCGACGTGCCGATGCCGGGGGACCACAACGTGGCCAACGCCCTGGCCGCGGCCGGGTTGGCGCGGACTGTTGACGTACCCGCCGCGGCGGTGGCCCAGGGGTTGCGCTCCTACCAGCCGGGCCCGCATCGCAACACGGTCATCGCCACCTTGGACGGGGTCACCTACGTGGACGACTCCAAGGCGACCAACCCGCACGCCGCCCGGGCGTCGTTGTCGGCCTACGCCGATGTGGTCTGGATCGCCGGCGGGCTGCTCAAGGGAGCCCAGCTCGACGACCTGGTCATCGCGGTACGCGATCGGTTGCGCGCCGTCGTGCTTCTCGGAGTCGACCGGGCGGTGATCGCGCAGGCGCTGGCGCGACACGCGCCCGAAGTCCCGGTCATGGACGTCAGCAGGAACGACGATGGGGCCATGGTCGAGGTCGTCCGGGCCGCGGCAGCAGCCGCGCGCCCGGGGAGCACGGTGCTGCTGGCACCGGCTGCCGCCTCGATGGACATGTTCCTCAATTACACGGCCCGTGCCGAGGCGTTCACCCGGGCTGTGGCAGCGCTGCCTCGGGGGCGGGCGATATGACACTCGTCAGTTCCGGACCCACGTCGCATGTGGTCACCCGGCCGACCGGAGCGCCGGGGCTCGGCGACCGGCCGATGACCTCGTTCCATCTGGTGCTTGCCGCCGGTGGGGCGTTGTTGCTGATCGGTCTCATCATGGTGTTTTCGGCGACCAGCGTGGACTCGCTGCAGGAGAACGGCTCGGTCTACGCGAGCTTCGGCACGCAGGTCACCTTCGCCGTGTTCGGGCTGGTGGCTTTCTGGATCGCCCTACGAATGCGACCGACGCTGCTGCGACGACTGGCCGGCCCAGGCATGCTGATCGCCCTGCTGCTGCTGGTGCTCGTGCTGATTCCGGGAATCGGGCAGGAGTACAACGAGGCCCGACGCTGGTTCGAAATCGGGCCGCTGAGCTTGCAACCATCGGAGCTGGCCAAGGTCGCCTTTGTCGTGTGGGGCGCGGATCTGCTGGTACGCAAGCGAAAGCTGATCGACCGATGGCCGCACCTGCTGGTACCTCTCGTTCCTGCTGGTGTCCTGCTTGGCGTGCTGGTCCTGATGCAACCCAACCTCGGCACCGCACTGGTCTTCTTCCTGATCCTGTTCTCCCTGTTGTGGTCGGTCGGAGCACCAGCCCGTCTGTTCGTGACGATGGGCACAGCGCTGGTCGCCGCGGTGGTCGTGATGATCGCCGCCGAGCCTTACCGAGCGGCCCGCCTGACCGGCTTCCTCGACCCCTTCGCCGACCCTGACGGGGCGACCCTGCAGGCTGCCAACGGCTTGTACGCCCTGGCCACCGGCGGTTGGTGGGGGGTGGGGTTGGGCAACAGCCGGATGAAGTGGGGTCTGCTCCCCGAGCAGGACAGCGACTTCATCTTCGCGATCATCGGCGAGGAACTCGGTTTTGCCGGGTGCCTGCTCGTACTCGCCCTCTATGGCCTGCTCGCCTATGCCGGCATCCGGGTCGCGCGGCGGACCAACGACGGCTTCATCCGGCTCGCCGCCGCCGCGATCACGGTCTGGTTGATCGGTCAGGCGCTGATCAACGTGGGGTACGTGGTGGGGCTGCTGCCGATCACCGGGCTGCCGTTGCCGCTGATCTCCTCGGGGGGTACGTCACTGATCCTGACGATGTTCGCGGTCGGCATCCTGGCCAACTTCGCGCGACACGAACCAGCGGCGGTGTCCTACCTCAAACGCCGTCGTCGGACGTGGTGGGCACGGGCGGCGGCGCCGGTGCCGCACAGCGCGGGTTCCGAGCGCCGGCAACCTCGGGTCCGGACAACGCCAGGAAGCCGGGCCGGCGCGGCACCGCGCGTACGAGGTCGCACGTCTGGCCAACCTCGCGGCACGCGCCGATGACCTCCCGGCGAATCGTGCTCGCCGGTGGAGGAACCGCTGGACACATCGAACCGATGCTGGCCGTCGCGGACGCGCTGCGCATCGCCGATCCGGGCGGCTCCCTCACCTGCCTCGGTACGGCCCGCGGTCTCGAGGTGTCCCTCGTGCCAGCCCGTGGATACGAACTGGAACTGATCCCACCGGTTCCGCTCCCGCGCAAGCCCACCCTCGATCTGCTGCTCGTGCCGGGGCGGCTCTGGAAGTCGGTTAGAGAGGCCGGCCGGATCCTGCGCGCCACCCGGGCCGAAGTGGTCGTCGGATTCGGTGGATATGTAGCCCTTCCCGCCTACCTCGCCGCCCGTCGAGCACACATCCCGATCGTCGTGCACGAACAGAATTCCGTACCCGGCCTGGCCAATCGGATCGCTGCTCGGTTCGCCGATGTGGTCGCGGTGACCTTCCCCGGAACGCCGCTGGCCCGTGCCGAAGTGGTCGGGATGCCCTTGCGTCCGACGATCGCGAACCTCGATCGAGCTGCAATGCGGGCGCAGGCCCGCGCCCACTTCGGTCTCGATCCCGGCCGCCCAACGCTGCTGGTCTTCGGCGGTTCACAAGGGGCGCGCAGTCTCAACACCGCCATGGCGGCAGCGATGGATGGCTTGCGCGCCAAGAACATTCAGATCCTCCATGCCGTCGGGGGAAAGAATCTGGTCGTCGACGGACCAGGATCGGCGGCCGGGACCGCGCCGTACGTCGCCTTGCCCTATCTCGAGCGGATGGATCTGGCCTACGCCGCGGCGGATCTGGCTCTGTGCCGGGCCGGCGCGGTGACCTGCGCAGAACTGGCCGCGGTAGGGCTGCCGGCCGTCTTCGTCCCGCTGCCCATCGGCAATGGCGAACAGCGGCGCAACGCCGAGCCGGTGGTCGAGGCAGGCGGCGGGCTGCTGGTCGAGGATTCCGCCTTGAGCCCTGACGTCATCAGGGGCGTCGTGGCTGATCTGCTGCTCGACGACAACAGGCTCGGCGCCATGGCGGCGGCCACCGGACGGTTCGGTCGTCGGGATGCCGCCGGGCGGATGGCTGAGCTGGTCCTGGCCGCAGCCCGATGAACGCCGCCGTCTGATGAACACCGCCCTCCCATGAACATGGCCACCTGGAGCGCGCCCACGCCAACCGCCGAAGCGCTCGGTCGGGTCCATTTCGTGGGCATCGGCGGCGCCGGGATGAGCGGCATAGCCCGCATCCTGTTGGGGCGCGGTGCACCGGTATCGGGCAGTGACGCCAAGGAATCAGCGGTGCTGCTGGCACTACGCGCGCTCGGCGCCCGGGTCGTCGTGGGTCATTCGGCGGACAATCTGGCCGACGTCGACACCGTGGTGGTGTCGACGGCGATCCGGCCGAACAATCCCGAACTGGTCGCTGCGCGCGAACGAGGCCTGTTGGTCTTGCCGCGGGCGGTTGCACTGGCCGCGGTGCTGGCCGGCCGGCGCAGCGTGGCCGTCGCCGGTACGCACGGCAAGACGTCGACCACCTCGATGCTCACCGTGGCGCTGCAGAACTGCGGTGTGGACCCGTCATTCGCCATCGGCGGGCATCTCAACGAGTCCGGGTCCAACGCCCACCACGGCAGTGGTGATCTGTTCATCGCCGAGGCCGACGAGAGCGACGGATCCTTTCTCCTGCTCTCACCATCGGCCGCGATCGTCACGAACATCGAAGCGGATCACCTCGACAACTGGACGGATCTGCCGGCCATCACGTCGGGTTTCGAACGGTTCGTCGCGACCATCCGGCCGGGTGGCTTTCTGGTGCTCTGTGCCGACGATCCGGGAGCCCGCGCCCTTTTCGGTGCTGCGCAGGACTGCGGCGTACGGGTGCGCACCTACGGTCGCCGGGAGGATGCCGACCTGCAGCTCACCGACTTGAAGCACGATGCAGGCGGCACCGGCGGCATCACCTATCAGGCCACCCTGGACCGGACGCCGTTGGCCCGGGTCCAGTTGCACGCGCCGGGTGAGCACATGGCCCTGAACTCCGCGGCGGCCCTGCTCGCCGGTACCGAGCTGGGCCTCCCGGCGCATTCGATGATCGACGGGCTCGGGGTCTATGCCGGCGTGCACCGACGGTTCGAACACCTCGGGACCGTGGGCGGCGTACGGGTGTACGACGACTACGCGCACCACCCCACTGAGATCACCGCGCAGTTGCGTGCCGCCCGGTCGGTTGCCGGGGACGGGCGGCTCATCGTCGCGTTCCAACCCCATCTGTTCAGCCGCACAAGAGCATTCGCCCACGAGTTCGGTGCGGCTCTCGGTGCTGCTGATGCCGTTGTCGTGATGGCCATCTTCCCCTCCCGTGAAGATCCGATCCCGGGGGTGTCCGGGTCGATGGTGGCTTCGCAGATCCCGCTACCGGCCGAGCAGGTGCACTTCCAGCCGTCCTGGTTGCAGGTCGCTCCGCTGCTGGCATCTCTCGCCCGCCCTGGGGATCTGGTCCTCACGTTGGGCGCCGGTGACATCGCGATGATCGGTCGTGAGGTGCTGACCAGCCTGGCCGACCAAGACGAGTCGGCCAGCGTCATGAATCCCCTGGAAGACCGATGATGACCCGTCGCCGATGGCTGAGCGTCGTTGCGGCGTTGCTGGTCCTCGCCGGCAGTCTCGGTTGGCTGGTCTTCTACTCCAGCGCGCTCGAGGTGGACGCCATCGAGGTCCGCGGCGCGCAGCTGCTGTCCTCTGAAACGGTCGAAGACGTGCTGTCGATCCCGGAGGGCACCCCGCTGGCCAGGGTTGACCTGGCCGCCGCCGAGACCGCATTGGAGAACATCAGCCAGATCGAGTCAGCGACGGTGAGCCGGGACTGGCCGAGCACCTTGGTCGTCCAAGTGACCGAACGATCTGCGGTGGCAGCGGTTGACGTCAGCGGCGCGACGTGGCTGGTGGACCGCTCGGGTGTCCTGTTCGCACAGGTCAGCGCCCTGCCAGAAGGCGTCGTTGCACTGCAGGTGGAGCAGGCCGGACCGAACGACCGGGCCACTCTGGCCGGGCTCGAGGTCATCGCGGCGCTGAGTCCGGCCGTCCGGACCATTCTGGTCGGCGTCAGTGCGCCGAGCCGGACCCAGATCGAACTGGAACTGACCGAGGGGCGCACCGTGATCTGGGGTGGCCCGGACGGCTCGGCCCGCAAGTCAGCGATCCTGTCCGGGCTGCTGGCCGGTGGAGTGGTCGGCACCGTGTACGACGTGAGTTCACCGACATCGGCGGTCGTACGGTGAGGTCATGAGCCACACTGCGAACGACTCCATCAGCCGATTTCCGGTACCGGCGCCCGGCGAGCTGCCGCCCGATCTGGCGCAGCGGATCGCCGAGGTCGCCGACAAGTCAGGCTTCGTCCCCCACATCTTCATGGCTCTGGCCTGGCGTCCGGTGGAGTGGCGGGCCTTCTTCGCCTATCACGATGCGCTGATGGACAAGGACTCCCCGTCGCTGTCCAAGGCCGACCGTGAACTCATCGTCGTGGTGACCAGCGCGGCAAACGACTGCCTCTACTGTGTCGTGGCCCATGGGGCCATCGTCCGGATCCGGGCCCGCGACCCCCACCTGGCCGACCAGGTCGCCGTCGACTGGCGCAAGGCGCCGCTGTCAGCTGCCCAGCGGGCGATGCTCGAGGTGGCCCTGCTGGTGGCTGTGGACCCAGCCGCGGTTCGCCCCGACCATTTCGAGCAGCTGGCTGCCGCGGGCTTCACCCAGGACGACATCTGGGACATCGGTTCGATCGCGGCCCTCTTCGCGCTGTCGAACCGGCTTGCGCACTGGGCAGCGGTTCCGCCCAATGACGAGTTCTACCTGCTCGGCCGAGTGCGACGCGAGTGAGCATCGGGCAATCTCCGCTGGAGCGACTGCGGGCGGTCTGTCTGGCTTTGCCGGAGACGACCGAGCGACTCAGTCACGGCGAGCCGACCTGGTTCATAGGTGACAAGAAGGTGTTCGTGACCTACGCCAACCGGCATCACGACGATCGGGTCGGGTGCTGGTGCGCTGCTCCGGCCGGAGAGCAGGAGGCCCAGGTGGCCGCGGCACCGGACCGCTTCTTCCGGCCGCCCTATGTCGGTGGACGCGGCTGGCTCGGCGTGTGGTTGGACGTGCCCATTGACTGGGTAGAGATCGACGAAATCGTGCGCGAGGCCTACCGGCAGGTGGCGACCAGGCGGCTGATCGCGGAGTTGGACGCCGGCTGATGCTCGTCGTTTTCGGCGGCCTGCCGGGGACCGGCAAGACAACTCTGGCCCGATCATTCGCCCGGCGACGGCGGGCATCGTATGTGCGGGTGGACGCCATCGAGTCAGGCCTCATCAGCGCCGGTCTCGTGCCCGATCAGGCCGGCGTCGGACCGGCCGGCTACGTGGTCGCCAATCGGGTGGCCGAGAGCTGTCTGCTGGCCGGGTTGGACGTCGTGGTCGACGCGGTGAACGCATTGGAGATTGCCCGCGAGGGTTGGCGCACACTGGCTGCCGACCTCGGCATACCGGTGCTGTTCGTGGAAGTTGTGTGCTCCGACCTTGACGAGCACCGCCGGCGCGTGGAGCAACGGGCGTCCGACCTGGCCGGATGGACGCTGCCGGATTGGGACGCTGTCCTGGAGCGGACCTACGATCCCTGGCTCAGCGGTCGGCTGGTGATCGACAACGTCGGGGATCCGCAGACGCATGTCTCGGTCATCGCCGCTGCGGCACTAACCGCCCGGCAAGGCGAGGAGTGTAGGGAGTGCGGAGCCGAACAGGCAATGGACCCGGGCCCACCGCGCGAATGAAGGAACCGCGGCCCGGACCGTCGACCTGCGGCGCAGTTCGAAACTGGGTGCTGTGAACCAGCAATACTTGTCGCGGTGTTCAGACCCGACGAGCGAGACCGGCTGCGTGACACCTTGGTGCGGTGGCCGAGACAGACGAGCGCATCACCGGTGCTGCGTTGACTGGGTCTGCTGCGGTCGGTCGTGAGGATCGGTGGTCGGACATCGACCTCGCCTTCTGGCCAGCGGCGGAGTTCGGTGCGACCGCCCCGACCTTCCGACTCCTGTTCGGTACGGCCAACGAACGGCCACCGACATCAGCGCCCACCGCTGTTGGGTTGATCGGTATGGGCTGGCTCTACGCCCTGCACGCTCGTTCGAGCATCGCCCGCGGCCGGCCGTGGCAGGCCGAGTACATGATCAGCGGGGTGCGAGATCACGTCATGGCCCTGGCCGGTCTGCGCCACGGCGTGCCCGCCAGCGAAGGCCGGGGCATGGACAGCCTCCCGGCGGATCTCACTGCCGGTTTGACTACAGCGCTCGTCGGCTCCCTGGACATAGCCGAACTTCGAAGGGCCTTTCGGGTCGCCGGTGAAGCGCTGCTCGTCGAGGTCGGTCACGTGTACGCCGGCCTGGTGAACCGACTTGCCGGACCCCTGGCAATGCTGCTTCAGACAGGCACGAACTAGCTCTCGCCGCCGTGGCGTGTGGGCTTGTCCTGAGAATCGTTCTCGCCGTGCCGCCAGAATGACAGGCCGCACTCCGCACAGGACTCGAAAGAATCCGGGCCCCAGGCGAATTCGTCACAGGCCGCCGCGGAATCAACGGCCTGGGACTGTTCGAAGAAGTGGCCCGCCGCAGCGAGCTCCTCGAGTTGCATGATCACGACGTCGGCCGGGCGGAATCGGCCAGCGCGGAAAGCCCGTTTGGCCGTGGCCAGGAGGAACGCGGAGCCTCCGTCTTCGAGGACCGGCCGAAGCCGATAACCGGCATCGGTCAGAGCCGCCAGCTGTTGCCGGGTCACCAGGGCGGGCTTCATCCGACCAGATCGCAGGGTCGCCTTGGTCGCCGCCAGCATCACCTCGGCGGGGGTGGGCGGTTCGGTCACGGCCAGTAGCTTCCTATGTGCGGTCCCCGAGCGCCAGCACCGGGTGATTCGACGCCGGTCGCGCAGCGGGCGAATTCGCTGCCGCGACGAAGAAAGTGTCGCCCTGACGGCGCGTCCTGTCGCCTCCACACCCGATGCGTCCCTTACCGTTCCAGAAGCCGACAGGTTGACATAACTATAAGCCTTCAGTAGAGGGTAAGACTCCTAGGGAGCGGCATCGTGACACCTCCACACAACTATCTCGCCGTAATCAAGGTGGTCGGCATCGGTGGCGGGGGCGTCAATGCCGTCAACCGGATGATCGAGGTGGGCCTCAAGGGCGTCGAGTTCATCGCGATCAACACCGACGCGCAGGCGCTGCTGATGAGCGATGCGGACGTCAAACTCGACGTGGGACGTGAGCTGACCCGGGGTCTGGGAGCCGGCGCGCTTCCTGAGGTCGGCCGCAAGGCTGCAGAAGACCATCGAGAGGAGATCGAGGAGGTTCTCAAGGGCGCGGACATGGTTTTCGTCACAGCCGGCGAGGGGGGTGGCACCGGTACCGGAGGCGCCCCGGTCGTGGCAAGCATGGCCCGCAAGCTCGGTGCACTGACCATTGGCGTGGTCACTCGGCCGTTTTCCTTCGAGGGCAAGCGACGGGCGGTGCAGGCCGAGGAGGGCATCGCCGAACTCCGCAACGAGTGCGACACCCTGATCGTCATCCCGAATGACCGGCTGTTGCAGCTCGGTGATCGCAATGTCAGCGTCATGGACGCCTTCCGGACTGCCGATCAAGTGCTCCTGTCCGGTGTCTCGGGCATCACCGACCTGATCACCACGCCTGGCCTGATCAACCTGGACTTCGCCGACGTGAAGGCGGTGATGTCCGGAGCCGGCTCTGCGCTGATGGGTATCGGTAGCGCACGCGGTGAGAACCGGGCCCTTTCCGCAGCTGAGCAGGCCATCGCCAGCCCGCTGCTGGAGGCTTCGATGGAGGGTGCGCACGGGGTCCTGCTGTCCATCTCGGGCGGCTCTGACCTGGGACTGTTCGAGATCAACGAGGCGGCCTCGCTGGTCGCGGACGCCGCGCATCCCGACGCCAACATCATTTTCGGCGCGGTCATCGACGACGCTCTCGGCGATGAAGTGCGGATCACCGTGATCGCCGCCGGTTTCGATGGCGGTACACCGACGTACAAGCGGGCAGACCCGGCGGTTCCGGCCGAAGGCACCTCTGAGACCCCACATGCGGCCATCCCCAGCCCGACGGCCGCCAGTGAGACCAGGGACGTCGCGGCGCGTCCTGCGGTCCCGCCGCCGGCGACCCAGGCCCCCGGTGGGTCTTCCGCGCGGCCGCTGGCCGCCGAGGACTTCGACGACGACCTCGACATCCCGGAGTTCCTCCGCTGAGTCGCCCCTCCCAATCTGTCGGCCGATCCAGACCCGCCCGCCCGCCGGGGCCGGGCGCGGCGCGGGTGCGTCGGATCGTCACCTCACGACCCGGCGGGGTCAGCGGGGCGCCGTACGACACGTTCAACCTCGGCGACCATGTCGGTGACGACCTCGCGGCGGTTCAGGCCAACCGTGCGCGGCTGGCCCGAGCGGTGGACGGTTCATCGCTGGTCTGGATGCGCCAGGTGCACGGTGACCAGGTGGCCGTGATCGGTTCCTCACCGCCGCCCCAGCCGCCGGACTGTGACGCGTTGGTCACCAACACCAGGGGCCTGGCGCTGGCCGTCCTGATCGCCGACTGCGTGCCGGTGCTGTTGGCCGACCCGGTGGCCGGTGTCATCGGTGCGGCCCACGCGGGCCGGGAGGGGGTGCGCCGGCATGTCGTCGCCCGCACGGTCGAGGCGATGGTTGAACTCGGTGCAACGCCGCGGCGCCTGGACGCGCTACTCGGCCCGGCGATCTGCGGCCGCTGCTACGAAGTGAGCCAGGATCTGGCCGACGAGGTGGAATCGGCCGCCCCGGGGGGCGCAACGCGCACCCGGACCGAAGCGCCGGGTCTGGATCTGCGGGCTGCCTTGGCTGCCCAGTTGAGCCGGCTCGGCGTAGGGCAGGTGGTCAGCGATCCCCGGTGTACGGCCGAGGAGTCGAGCCTGTTCAGCTACCGTCGGGACGGGGTCACGGGTCGTCAGGCCGGAGTCATCTGGCTGCCGGCGTGACTGATCCGCGCGCGACGAGTCCTCCGGCGCCGAGCAGTCCTCCGGCTCAAGGCGATCCGCCGACTCAGAGCGCCGCCCAGCGCCTTGCCGGGGTGCGCGCCCGGATCGCGGCGGCCTGCGCTGAGGCCGATCGGGATCCAGCCGAGATCACGCTGATCGCAGTGGGCAAGGGAATCGCCGCTGGGCGGGTCGCCGAGATCCTGGCTCTCGGGGTGACTGAGCTCGGAGAGAACAAGGCACAGGAGGCCGCGACCAAGGCAGCGGACATCGCCTCACTACAACCGGAACCAGCCGCGCGCTGGCATTTCATCGGCCAGCTTCAACGCAACAAGGCCCGCATCGTGACCGGGTTCGCCTCGATGGTGCACTCCGTCGATCGCCCGGCCCTGGTCGTGGCCCTGGATCGCGCCGCGGCGCCTCGGCGACAACCTCTTGAGGTGCTGCTGCAGCTCGATCTCGATCCGAACCCGAACCCGGACCCGACCCGTGGTGGGGCCGATCCGCAGGACTTGGCCGCGCTGGCCGATGCCGTTCTCGGCGTCGAGCACCTGACATTGCGCGGGTTGATGACAGTGGCCCCACCAGGCGTCGATGCGCGGCGCGCCTTCGATCGTCTGGTCGGGTATTCGCAGGTGCTGCAAGCGATCCAGCCATCAGCCACCGTGATATCGGCCGGCATGAGCGGGGACCTCGAGGCGGCTATCTCGGCCGGGGCCACACACGTGCGTGTCGGAACGGCGTTGTTCGGAGCCCGGAAGCTAGCCTCCGAACACCGGAGTTGAGCGGATAGAGCTGCCGGGTTCGTGGTTGAGCAGAGCTGGCGAAGAGGAAAGGTTGTCCCGATGGCCGGAGCCATGCGCAAGATGGGCGTTTACCTCGGTCTTGTCGAAGACGACGACCGCAACGAGTACGACTCCTATTCCGACGAGAGCTATGCGGAGTACGACTACACCGAGGACGCGCCGGGTTACCAACCCGCGTCGGGCGAGGACCGCGCACGAGGCGTTCGTCGCAGCGTTCCGGTCGCTGCCGCCAGCACTGTGGCCCCCGCCGTCGCCAGTGGTGTAGCCCTGCGCGATCGGCCTAGTGCGGTCCCGCGGGCGGCCTCGGAGTACCGCATCACGACGCTGCACCCGCGCACGTACAACGAGGCACGCACGATCGGCGAGCATTTCCGCGACGGCGTCCCAGTGATCATGAATCTTAGTGAGATGGACGACTCCGATGCCAAGCGGCTGGTCGATTTTGCCGCCGGGCTGTCCTTCGGTCTGCGAGGTAGCATCGAGCGCGTCACGAACAAGGTCTTCCTGATCTCCCCGCAGAACGTGTCCGTCACAGCTGAGGACAAGGCGCGGCTCAAGCAGAACGGGTTCTTCAACCAGAGCTAGCCCGTGGTGATGGTCGGCGGCGTTCACCGGTGCTCGAACGGCCGATCAGACACTCATCCTCGAGGGGCGCGAATAAGCAGTGAGCATCCTCTGGCAGATCGTCGCCTTCGCGCTGCTGCTGTTCATGCTGCTGCTCCTGGCCCGCCTGGTCATGGACTGGGTGATGATGCTTTCCCGGGGATGGCGGCCGGGCGGGGGAGCCGCGGCCGGCCTGGAGGTCATCTATTCCACGACTGATCCACCGCTGACTTTGCTGCGCCGAGTCCTGCCTCCGTTGAACCTGGGCTCGGTGAAGCTGGACCTCGGGTTTATGGTTCTTCTGATCGTGGTGTTCGTGTTGCGTCAGTTCACGTTGTCGCTGGCGTACTGACGATCAGAAAGAGCCTTGTCGGGTACCCCGCAGCAACCAGTTCCAATACGTTGTTCAGTTGAGACCCAAAGTTCAGTTCAGACCAAGTTCAGTTCAGAACCGTAACCTCAGGAGTGATTGACCGATGCCGCTGACTCCAGCCGACGTCCATAACGTCGTGTTCAAGAAGCCGCCCATCGGCAAGCGGGGGTACGACGAGGACGAGGTGGATGCCTTCCTCGATGTCGTCGAGGCCGAATTGGCCCGGCTGATCGAAGAGAACGCAGAGTTGCGTGCCCTGGTCGATCGCTCGGGAAGCCCCAGCTCGCGCGACGAGCGCTTCAGCAACGCCCAGACCAGCGCGAACATTGCGGAGCCGGCACGCGCAGTCGCACCGCCTCCGCCCCCACCGGCCCCCGTTGCTCCGGCTCCCGAGCCGCCCCGCCCCATGCCCAACAGCGGCCACGACAACGAGCGCACCTCGCGCGTGTTGCAGCTGGCCACCGAGACGGCCGACCGGTATGTGGCCGAAGCCACCGCCGAGGCGGCGGAGCTGCGCAGCTCGGCCAAGGCCGAGAGTGACCGGCTGCTCAGCGAGGCGCGCACAAACTCCGATCGGATGCTCAGCGACGCGAAGTCCCGCGCCGAGACGATGGTCAGCGAGGCCAAGAACCGTGCCGAGACCCTCGAGCGCGATGCCCGTGCCAAGGCGAGCGCGATCACCCAGGACGTCGAGCGCAAGCAGGTCGAGACCTTGGGTGCGCTGGAGGCGAAGCGAGTTGCCGCCGAGAAGAACATCGACCAGCTGCGTACGTTCGAGCGGGAGTACCGCTCGCGGTTGAAGTCCTACCTCGAGCTGCACCTTCGTGAGTTGAACGGTCGCGGCTCGGCCGAGCCGTCCGGCCCGGCTGCGCGCCCAGGAACCGCGGGTCAGCAGAGCGCTGGCTCGGGGCAGCCGGTGGCAGCTGGACAGAATCCGTTCGGCAGCAGCCGTCCGGGAACCGGCTCCTCCAACAGCGGGGCAGCCGGCGACCAGGGATCTCGCAGCGGGCACTGACTCGGAAGCGCACTGCGGCGCAACGGTGGGTTCGGCAGCTAGCCGATCATCGTGCTCGGCAGAGCGCGATCATCACCGGTCCGGGCGCACCCAGATCCACTTCGCCCGACCAGCCTGTCTCCAGCGGCTCGACCTCGGTGCGCCTGGGTGTCTGCTCGCTCGACTCGGAAAGCGCTGCGATGGACAGATCGGTGGCCAGCGTTTCCCGGGCGATCAGATCCTGATGCGCGCGTAGTGCCGCCATCGCCGTCTCAGAGGTCACGCCCAACCTCAGTTCGATGCGATCCGAGATCGACAGACCGGCCTCGCGTCGAGCTTCCTGGGTACCGCGGATCACATCGCGGGCCAAGCCCTCGTGTTCGAGCTCCGGGGTGAGCTCGAGGTCCAGGCGGATCATCCGCCCGTTCTCGTAGCGCGCGCCGGTGGCGTCCCCGACCGCCGGGGTCAACTCGAAGTCGCCGTTGGTGAGCACCTCCCCGGCACAGGTCACCGTGCCGTCGGGGTTCTCGGTGAACTGCCCCGCCCGAGCCGCTCGAAGGACGTGCTGCACCTTCGCGCCCAGACGTGGTCCGAGCGCGCGGGCGTTGGGCCGCAACGTGAAGGCCTGCGCCGACAGCGACTCGAGTCGTACCACCTTCACATTCACCTCGTCGGCGATCAGCTCGGCGTAGCCCTGCAGTCGTTTGGCGTCGGCGGCCTGGACCGTCAGCGATGGCAACGGCTGGCGCACGCGTATTTGGTTCGCCTTGCGGATCGAGAGCGCTACCGAGCAGACCGACCGTACGGCGTCCATGTCCTCGACCAGGCTGTCGTCGTCGGGCAGGTCCTGCATAGCGGGCCAGTCGGTGAGGTGCACCGAGGGCTTACCGGTCAGCCCTCGCCAGACCTGCTCGGTGATCATCGGCAGCAGCGGGGCGGCCAGCCGGCAAGTCACCTCCAGGACGGTGAAGAGAGTGTCCAAGGCGTCGGGGTCGCCGGCCCAGAACCGGTCCCGGCTGCGCCGGATGTACCAGTTGGTCAGGGCATCGAGAAACGATCGGATCTGCGCGCAGGCGCCGGAGATGTCATAGGTGTCCATCGCGGCGGTCACCGCCGCGATCGTCGTATGCAGCTTGGCCAGCACATAGCCGTCCAGGACGTTCTCGGAGTCCGTACGCCAGTTCGCCAGATGGGACTCGGCGTTGGCGTACAGGCCGAAGAAGTACCAGGCGTTCCACAGTGGATGGATGGCTTGGCGGACCGAGTCCCGGATCAGCGTCTCGGTCACCGACAGGTCTCCGCCGCGCAAGATCGGTGAGGCCATCAGCGACCACCGCATCGCGTCGGCGCCGTAGGAGTCATACATCTCGTACACGTCGGGGTAGTTGCGCAGGCTCTTGCTCATCTTGCGCCCGTCGTCGCCCAGGACGATGCCGTGCGCGACACAGGTCCGGAAGGCCGGCCGGTCGAACAGGGCAGTGGCCAGGACGTGCAGTGTGTAGAACCAGCCCCGGGTCTGGGCCAGGTACTCCACGATGAAGTCGCCGGGGTAGTGGTCCTCGAACCAGTCCCGGTTCTCGAACGGGTAGTGCACCTGGGCAAACGGCATCGACCCGGACTCGAACCAACAGTCCAGGGTCTCCGGTACCCGGCGCATCGTCGAGCGCCCGCTCGGGTCATCGGGGTTCGGCCGGGTCAGGTCGTCGACGTATGGGCGGTGCAGATCGGTCGGGCGGACGCCGAAGTCCCGCTCCAGCTCGTCCAGAGATCCGTACACGTCGGTTCGTGGGAACGTCGGATCATCGGAGACCCAGACCGGTATCGGGCTGCCCCAGAACCGGTTCCGGCTGATCGACCAATCTCGCGCGCCTTCCAGCCACTTGCCGAACGAGCCGTCCCGGACGTGACCGGGCACCCAGGTGATCTGCTGGTTGAGCTCCACCATCCGGTCGCGGAACTTCGTCACCTCCACGAACCAGCTCGACACCGCCTTGTAGATCAGCGGTGTGTCACAGCGCCAGCAGTGCGGGTACGGGTGCTCGTAACTGTCCTGCCGGAACAGCACGCCACGTTGGCGCAACTCGGCCAACAACGGCTTGTTCGCCTCGAACACCTGCAACCCGGCGAACCGAGGGGCCACTGAGTTGAAGCGGGCATGCTCATCGACGGTCATCACGACCGGGATACCGGCCGCCGTACACACGTTGAAGTCGTCCTCACCGTGCGACGGGGCTACCTGCACGACTCCGGTCCCGTCCTCGGTGGACACGAATTCCCCGGCCAGGACGGTGAACGCGTTCGGCACGTCGGCCATCTGCTCTGCGAGGAACTCGAAGACCGGGGTGTACCGGCGGCCAACCAGGTCGGCACCCCTGATCGTGTCCACCCGTTCGGTGCCGGTGAGTTCGCGTTCGTAGGCAGCCAGCCGGCTCTCGGCCAGGAGGTAGCGCTGGCCGTCGGAGTCCTGCATGACCGCGTAGTCGATGTCCGGACCGACGACCAGGGCGACGTTGGGCACCAGCGTCCACGGCATGGTCGTCCAGGCCAGGATCCGCTCGCCGGTCTCCAACTCGAACCACACCGTGCTAGCCGGGTCCTGTCGGCTGCGATAGACGTCGTCCATCCGGGTCTCGGTCGCCGACAGCGGCGTCTCGCACCGCCAGCAGTAGGGCAGGACCCGGAAGCCCTCGTAGATCAGACCCTTGTCGAAGAGGGTCTTGAACGCCCACATGACGCTTTCCATGTACGGCAGGTCGAGGGTCTTGTAGTCGTTGTCGAAGTCCACCCACCGGGCCTGCCGGGTGACGTAGCGCTCCCACTCCTCGGTGTAGCGCAGCACGGATGTGCGGCAGGCGTCGTTGAACTTCTCGATCCCCATCTCGAGGATCTCCGGCTTGCCGGAGATCCCCAGTTGCTTCTCGGCCTCGACCTCGGCCGGCAGCCCGTGGCAGTCCCAGCCGAAGCGTCGCTCGACCCGGAGGCCGCGCATGGTCTGGTAGCGCGGAACCACGTCCTTGACGTAGCCGGTGAGCAGGTGCCCGTAGTGCGGTAGGCCGTTGGCAAACGGCGGGCCGTCGTAGAAGACATACTCGTTGCTGCCATTCACCCCAGGCTCGCGGGCCTCGACACTCGCCGGGAACGTCTTTTCAGCCACCCAGGTCGCCAGGGTGTCCTGCTCGAGGCCGGGCAGGCTCGGCGTGGGGGTGACCAGCACGGGTGCGCCGGTACTGGTGCGATGCCGGGGGTAGGACATGTGGATCTCTGCCTCGTTCCTCGCGCTCAATCGACGATCGATCTCGGCGCGAGGACGAGCGTTGCGGCCATCCGGCCACCACACCCGCGGTACCACCTCGCTTGGCCCGCGGTTGCCTGTTCGGCGCGGCGGACCCGCTCTGGTCGTGCCGGCTGTGACGGGCCACTCCCGTCCGGTTCTACTGGGGCCTGTCGCATCGGTGCTGTGTTCTCGAACGGGCCTGTTCTTCCGGAGGCTCGCCGGTGATGGCCGGGTCGATGCCTGTACTGGCAAGGATAGTCGGATGGCAATCCGGATGGGCAGCCGCGGCCCGACCGGACAGGTGGGGTGCTCAGACCCCGCCGACCGTACGGGAGACTGCCGTATGGCCGCACCCCGTTTCTTTCGGTGCAAGCCGCGATCGTGAGCAGTGAGGACTTCGCGCCGGCCCTGTTGGTAGCGGCGGTCGTGGTGCTCGTGGGAGTGCTGGCCGTCCGCCTGGCCAGCCGTCTGGGCCTGCCCAGCCTGCTGATCTTTCTCGGTCTCGGTTTGGCTCTCGGGGAATCCGGCCTGGGTATCGAGTTCGAGAGCGCCGACCTGACCCAAGTTCTCGGGCTCACCGCGCTGGCGGTCATCCTCGCCGAGGGTGGGCTGACCACGCGCTGGACATCAGCGCGTGCGGTCCTGGGGCCCGGGGTCGTGCTGGCAACGCTAGGTGTGGCGGTCAGCGTGGTGCTCACGGGCGGGGTGGTGATGCTGGTCTTCGGGTTCGATCTGTCCACAGCTCTGCTCTTCGGCGCGGTAGTCAGCTCCACTGATGCAGCAGCGGTATTCGCGACTCTCCGTCGGCTTGGCCTACCGACCCGAGTATCCCGAACGCTGGAGTTGGAGAGCGGCTTCAACGACGCTCCGGCCGTATTGCTGGTCATCGCGCTGTCCGAGACGTTGGCTGACTCCGGGACCAGCTCGATCCCGGTGCTGATGGCGTTGATTGGTTACCAGCTGGTCGCCGGTGCGTTGATCGGCATCCTTATCGCCGTGGCCGGGGCGTGGCTCTTGCGCCGCAGCGCCCTACCAGTGTCAGGGCTCTATCCGCTGGCCACCGTCGCCCTGTGCCTGACCGCATATGCCACCGCCATCGTTGGGCATGCCTCCGGCTTCTTGGCGGTCTATGTCTGCGGTCTGGTTCTCGGAAACTCCAAGCTTCCGCACCGGGCGGCCACACTGGGCTTTGTCGAGGGTATGGCCTGGCTCGCCCAGATCGGTCTGTTCGTCCTGCTCGGGCTGCTGGCCAGCCCTAGCCGGCTACTCGGCGTTCTCGTCCCGGCGATTCTGGTCGGGTTGGCCCTGCTCCTGCTTGCCCGCCCGGTCGCGGTGGTGCTGTCGGTGAGCTGGTTCAAGGTCCCGTGGCGAGAACAGGCATTCCTGTCCTGGGCAGGTCTGCGCGGAGCGGTGCCGATCGTGTTCGCCACGATTCCGATCTCGGCTGAGGTTCCAGGCGCCGAGCGGGTCTTTGATTCGGTGTTCGTCCTGGTGGTGGTCTTCACCGCCATACAAGGCACGACCTTGCCCACGGTGGCGCGCTGGCTGGGTCTGTCGAACGTCCTACCTGAGCGTGAAGTCGACGTCGAGTCCTCGACGCTGGAGGCCCTCAACGCGGAGCTGTTGCAGCTCACCGTGCCTGCCGCCTCGCGACTGCACGGCGTGTACGTCTCCGAACTCAGGCTTCCACCGGACGCGGCGCTGACCCTGCTCGTACGCGACGGACATTCCTTCGTACCGGAGGCCTCGACCCGGCTCGTACGCGGCGATCAACTGCTCGTGGTCACCACCATCAGCTCGAGGGAAACCACCATGCGCCGGCTACGAGCGGTCAGCCGAGCCGGCCGATTGGCGCGCTGGCGCGGGGAGGGCGGGAGCCGGCTCGCCGAGTGACTCGCCACCGTCAACCGCCGATGGCTGCGGTGCGCCGCGTCATGTCAGAACACCAGCGTCGACTAGGGTGGCACGCCACGTGCCGCCGAGGACAGCATCCTCGGTGGGTTGACCCAAATGATGGAGTGTGCCCGGGTGGCTGCAGCGAAGAAGGCACCTGCCAAGCAGGCTGCGCCTGCCAAGAAAGCCACATCGGCCACGAAATCACCAGCCACGAAGAAGCCGGCTACGAAGACACCGGCCACGAAGACACCAGCCACCAAGAAGCCGGCCACCAAGACACCAGCGCGGAAGGCTGCCTCGACTGCCACGACGTCCACCCCGAGGCGAGTGCCGAAGAAAGCGGCCGAGAAATCCACCGGGAAATCCGCACGAGTCACCAAACCGGCGGCCAACAACAACCACAACGGCACGGGGTCGGTACGCCCGACAGGTCCCCCCGCGAAGAAGAGGCCACCGACCAAGCCGGCGGCGAAAGCCGCTGCGACGAAGAAACCCCAAACAGCAACAGTCAGATCGGCCGTGGCTGACAAGCAGGTCACCGGCTGGCCGGCCAAAGAACTGCGGGCGGTGGGCAAGACGCTCGAAGCCGAACTACGGCAACTGCGCAGCGAGTACGAGGAAACGATGGTCACGCTCAACGACCTGCAACAGGCCGTGAGCGACAGTTCGGGCGATGATCAGGCTGACGCCGGCAGCAAGACCTTCGAGCGTGAGCACGAGATGTCCTTGGCCAACAACCGCCTGGACCTGATCACCCAGATCGAGCATGCGCTGGCCCGCATCGCGGATGGCACCTATGGCCGGTGCGAGAGCTGTGGCGAGGTGATTGCCAAGGCTCGACTCCAGGCTTTCCCTGGCGCCACCTTGTGCCTGTCCTGCAAGCAGCGTGAAGAGCGGCGCTGATCGAGCACCGGTCCTGCCGCCAGCGTGCAGGCAAGGCTGAGCCGTGATCGAACCAGCAGAATCCGACAATGCCGACACGACTGCCGGTACTGATGAGCGCAGCGTCGCAGATCGCCCGCGTCGTCTCGGTCTGCTGCTCACCGTCGGCGGTGTCATCTTCGTGCTCGACCTGGCCAGCAAGCTCGCCGTGGTCGCGACGCTGTCCGACCGGCCCCCGGTGCGGCTGCTGGGAGGCTTCGTCTACCTCACCGAGGCACGCAACACCGGAGCGGCGTTCGGCCTCGCTCAGGGGATGACCGTCGTGTTCACCATGGTGGCGGCCGGCGTGATCGTGGTGATCCTGCGGACCGCGCCCAAGCTGCGCTCCACCGGTTGGGCCTGGGCGTTGGGCCTGGTCCTCGGCGGCGCGCTGGGCAATCTCGTGGATCGGATCTTTCGCTCGCCGGGGATCTTCCGGGGCGGGGTCGTGGACTTCATCAGTCTCCTTGACCCCGCGGGCCAGGTGTGGCCGATCTTCAACGTGGCAGATTCCGCGATCGTCTGCGGCGGGTTCCTCGGCGTCGTGATGGCCCTTCGCGGCCGGGACTTCGACGGGACTCGCACGCACTGAATCTCGCTGGATCACCACGCGGCCACGTAACGTCAGCAGACTTCGGCAGACTGTCAACCGTGACCGAGTTGCGCGGCTTGCCCGTACCCGAAGGCCTGGCGGGTCTGCGGGTCGATGCGGCTCTGACCCGGTTGTTCGGTGTGTCCCGCACCACCGCCGCACAACTGGCCGACGCCGGAGACGTACGCGTGGAGGGTCGGGTTCGAGGCAAGGGCGACCGGTTGTCGGCCGGCATGTGGCTCGAGGTGATGTTGCCCGACCCAGTGGCCGCACCGGTACCGCCGGAGCCGGTGGACGGCCTGGCGGTTGTCTACGTCGACGACGAGATCCTTGTCGTCGACAAGCCCGTCGGTGTGGCCGCGCATCCCAGTCCCGGTTGGACCGGGCCTACTGTCACCGGCGGAGTGGCGGCAATGGGTTACGTGTTGGCCAGCAGCGGAGCCGAGGAGCGGCACGGCATCGTGCACCGCCTCGATGCGGGCACCACCGGCCTGATGGTCCTTGCCCGACGTGAGGCGGCCTATGTCTGGCTCAAGCGCGCTTTCAAGGAGCGCACCGTCGACAAGGGGTATCACGCGCTGGTTCAGGGCCATCCCGATCCGAGCACTGGCACCATCGACGCACCGATCGACCGCAATCCCACTCATGATTGGCGATTCGCCGTCGTTGCCGGTGGCCGACCGTCGGTCACGCATTATTCGACGATCGAGGCATTTCCGGCGGCCAGTCTGCTCGACATCACGCTGGAAACCGGCCGCACACATCAGATCCGGGTGCACATGGCTGCGCTGCGCCACCCATGTGTGGGCGATGCGGTCTACGGCGCCGACCCGAAGCTCGCGGCCGGGCTCGGGCTGTCCCGCCAGTGGCTGCACGCCGTACGGCTCGGATTTGCCCATCCCGGAACGGGTGCGCCGGTGAGTTTCACCAGCCCGTACCCGGCCGACCTCGCCGCTGCTCTGGAAACGTTGGCGCAGCGGTGAGCTGGCTGCCGGATTCGTTGGCCGATTTCGAGCCGGCCGCCCTTGCTGCGCTCATGGTCGGGGCATACCTCGTCCTGGGTGAGCCGTTCGTGGGCTGGGTCCTGCATCGGCGCTTCGAGTCCGCAGTCGGAGTGGCCCCGGGCGCGCGCCGCTGGCTATACGGTCGGTTGCTGCTTCTGGAATGGGGCTTGGTGGCCATCGTGCTGGCCGTCAGCCTGGTCGCCGCGCGGGTCGGCTGGGCCGAACTGGGGGTGCGCTGGCCCGATCGGGTCGGGATCGTCAGTGTGGTTGTCGTGGTCGTCATCCTTGCCGTCACGGTGATCTCGGTGCGCGCTTTGCGCACCGGGGTGCTGCGCGAGGCTGGATCGGACTCGGCGGCGCTGCGCTCGGTGGGCTCGCTGCTTCCGCGTACGGACTCCGAGCGGCGACTGTTCGCGGCGGTCGCGGTGACCGCCGGGATCGGCGAGGAGGTCGTCTACCGCGGCTTCGGGATTGCCGTCCTCGCGGCACTGGCACCCGCACTGCCGTGGTGGGGTCTGGTCGCGGCGGCTGGTGCGGCGTTCGGACTGGCGCATGCCTATCAGGGTCCAGCCGGGATCCTGACCACCGGCCTGCTGGGCTCGGTGCTCGCGGCGGTCTATCTCGATACCGGCTCGGTGCTGCTGCCGGTCATGCTGCACGCGCTGATCGACCTGCGCTTCCTGGCCGTGCCGCCCGATGTCCTGCCCGGAGGGAGCACCCAGTCCGCACCGGCGAGTTCGGCCGCAGCTGACGTGCCTGCGCGCCCCGATGACCGCGGCGACCCTGGGCCACACGACACCCAGCCCATCGACTTCGGAAAACGCCCATGACCGATCTTCCCGACGAGGGCTGGCCAGGCGTCCTGCGCCTGGCTACCGATCGCGACGCGACGGCCGTGCGACAGTTGATCGGTGGCTGTTTCGTCGAGTACGAGGGATGCGTGCTCGACCCCGAAGGCATCGACGCCTGGATGGCGGCTCCGGCGAGTGCGTATGCGGACAAGGGCGGCCAGTTCTGGGTGCTGGCCGAGCCCGACACGGCGGCACTGATGGCCTGTGTGGGCTGGGGTCCGGACCGGCCGGGCCGGATCGAGCTGAAGAATCTCTACGTCGCCTCGACGGCACGCCGACGAGGGCTCGGCCGGCGCCTGGTGGCCCTGGTCGAGTCAGCCGCCCACGAGCATGGGGCCGGAGAAGTGATCCTGTGGAGTGACACCCGGTTTCTCGATGCCCACCGTCTCTATGTCGGTCTGGGCTATCGGCGAACGGAGGCACCGCGGGCGCTGCACGACCCGTCGAACTCGATCGAGTACAAGTTCGTCAAGCGGCTCTGAGCCCGAGCCGGTGCGCACCGGGCGAGAACCTGAGCGAGGGAGTGTCGGTCGCGTGGTCTACAAAGACAGGGCGCGACAATCACATCCACCCCGCACAGTCATCTCCGCACCGAGCACTTTCCCTCTCGGTCCGATCGAGTGAAGGAGGTCATCGGCCGCGATGGGTCGCTCGGATCAGTTCGTGCATCTGCACGTGCATACCGAGTACTCCATGCTCGACGGCGCGGCCAAGCTGCCCGAGCTGTTCGCCGAGACCGCGCGGATGGGCATGCCTGCGATCGCGATGACCGACCATGGGAACGTCTTCGGGGCCTACGACTTCCACCGTCAGGCCACCAAAGCCGGCATCAAGCCGATCATCGGAATGGAGGGCTACTACACCCCGGGGAGTCGATTCGATCGGCAGCCGTTCGATTTCGGCGACTCGATGCTGGAGGAGCCAGGGGACGGCGGGTCAAACCGCGGCAAGTCTTCGTTCTGCCACATGACGATGCTGGCCACCAGCACGGTCGGAATGCACAACCTGTTCCGCATCTCCTCGCTGGCCAGCCTGGAAGGGCAGTACCGCAAACCCCGCTTCGACCGGGACCTGCTCGAGCGCTACGGCAAGGATCTGATCGCGACCACCGGCTGCCCGTCCGGCGAGGTCAACATGTGGTTGCGGGCCGGCAAGTACGACAAGGCGCTGGCTGCTGCGGCGGATTTCCGGGACATCTTCGGCAAGGACAACTTCTACGTCGAGCTGATGGAGCACGGCCTGGAGATCGAGCGGGCCACCCGCAAGGACCTGCTCCAGATCGCCGACGAGCTCGCCCTGCCGTTGCTCGCGACCAACGACCTGCACTACACCCACCAGCACGACGCCCGTTCCCACGATGCCCTGTTGTGCATCCAAACCGGCGCGAAGCTGGCTGAGAGCAAGCGGTTCCGGTTCAACGGCGACGGGTATTACCTCAAGTCCCCGGCCGAGATGCGGGCGCTGTTCACCGAGCACCCGCAGGCTTGTGACAACACCCTTGTCGTCGCCGAGAAGTGCGCCGCGGTGGAGTTCGCCGAGGGTGTCGACCTGATGCCGAGGTTCGACGTACCCGTGGGGGAGTCCCAGGAGTCCTGGCTGGTCAAGGAGGTCGAACTCGGTCTGCACCGGCGTTATCCGGCCGGGATCAGCGACGGGGCCCGCACACGCGCGGACTACGAGTTGGGCGTGATCTGCCAGATGGGCTTTCCGGCCTACTTCCTGGTGGTCGCGGACTTCATCCGGTTCGCCCGCGACGCGGGCATCCGGGTGGGTCCCGGTCGCGGGTCGGCCGCGGGATCGATCGTGGCCTACGCCCTGCAGATCACCGATCTCTGCCCGTTGGAGCACGGCCTGCTCTTCGAGCGATTCCTCAACCCTGAGCGCGTGTCGATGCCCGACATCGACATCGACTTCGACGAGCGCCGGCGTGGTGAGGTCATCCGCTACGTGTCGGACAAGTACGGCGAGGACCGGGTCGCCCAGATCGTCACCTACGGCACGATCAAGGCCAAGGCGGCGATCAAGGATGCCTGCCGGGTGATGGACAAGCCGTTCACCCTCGGCGAGCAGCTCACCAAACTGATGCCTTCCCCGGTGATGGGCAAGGACATGGCCCTGTCCGCTGTCTTCGACGAAACCGACGCTCGCTACCGCGAGGCCGCCGACTTCAGAAAGCGGTACGAGGAGGACGCGGAGGCCAAGGAGGTCGTCGACCAGGCACTGGGCCTGGAAGGTCTGAAGCGGCAATGGGGAGTGCACGCCGCCGGTGTCCTGATCGGCAGCCAGCCCCTGATCGACCTCATTCCGATCATGCGTCGCGAAGCCGACGGCGCGGTGATCACCCAGTTCGACTATCCGACCTGCGAGACCCTCGGCCTGCTCAAGATGGACTTCCTCGGGCTGCGAAATCTCACGATCCTCGACGACGCGGTCAACGCCATCGCCGCGGCCACCGGCCTCGTCCTCGACCTGGCCACGCTGCCCCTTGACGACCAGCCGACCTACGAACTGCTCAGCCGGGGCGACACCCTCGGCGTGTTCCAACTCGACGGCGGTCCGATGCGGGCTCTGCTGCGCTCGCTGCGACCGGATGCCTTCGTCGACATCGCAGCCGTCCTGGCGCTCTACCGGCCGGGTCCCATGGGGGCCAACGCGCACAACGACTACGCCGATCGGAAGAACAATCGCCAGCAGGTCGGAGGAATCCATCCTGAGCTCGAGGATCCGCTGCGCGAGATCCTCGGCGAGACCTACGGGCTGATCGTCTTCCAGGAGCAGGTTCTGGCGATCGCCCAGCAGATCTCCGGCTTCACTCTTGGTGAGGCTGACCTGCTGCGTCGGGCGATGGGGAAGAAGAAGAAGTCCGAGCTGGATGCCCAGAAGGACAAATTCTTCACCGGTGGCACCGCGAACGGCTACTCCGAAGCGGCGATCCGGGCCCTTTGGGACATCCTGCTGCCCTTCTCCGACTACGCGTTCAACAAGTCGCACACAGCCGCGTACGGATTGGTCTCGTACTGGACGGCCTACCTCAAGGCCAACCACCCGGCTGCCTACATGGCTGCGCTGCTCACGTCGATGCGTGACGACAAGGACCGGATGGCGGTCTATCTCGGCGAGTGCCGCCGGATGGGTGTCACCGTGCTGCCTCCGGACGTCAACTCCTCGTCGGCGGACTTCGCCCCGGCCGGAGGCGACATCCGGTTCGGACTCGGCGCGATCCGCAACGTCGGCCGCAACGTGGTGGCCTGCATCGAGCGGGCGCGCGAGGAGTCAGGTAACTTCTCCAATTTTTTTGACTTCCTGCGCAAGGTCGATGCGGTCGTGTGCAACAAGAAGGTCCTCGAGTCCCTCATCAAGGCCGGCGCCTTTGATTCACTCGGCCACTCGCGCCAGGGACTCCTGACCGTGCACGCACAGGCGGTGGACATGGCCCTCGACGTGAAACGGGCCGAAGCGATCGGGCAGTTCGACCTCTTCGCCGACGCTCTGGATGGCGAGGGCTTGAACGCCGCGATGATGGACCTCCCGGTGCCGGCCGCCGACTGGGACAAGGGTGAACGACTGGCCTTCGAGCGGGACATGCTCGGCCTCTACGTCTCCGATCACCCGTTGCTCGGACTCGAACACATCCTGGCCAGCCATGCCGAGGTCAAGATCGCCGACATCCAGACCGGTCAGGTCGAGGACGGGGCCTTCGTCACGATCGCCGGCCTGCTGTCAGGCCTGACCCTGCGCACGACCAGGGCCGGCGCGCCAATGGCTTCGGCCAACCTCGAAGACATGGGCGGCTCCATCGATCTGATGATTTTCCCGCAGACTTACACGAAGGTCAGTCTGGATCTTGCCAACGACGCCATTCTCACAATCCGCGGCCGGGTCGACCGGCGTGAGGATTCACCGAAGATCATCGTGCAGGACGTCGGCATTCCGGACATCAATCAGGCAGCGCGCGGGCCGGTGATGGTGTCGATGGCCGCGGCCAGATGCACGCCACCGATCGTCGCCCGGCTTCGCGAAGTGCTCGGAACCCATCCCGGCACAACCGAGGTTCGGCTGCGCCTGCTCAACGGTGGTCGTGAAACGGTGTTGCGCCTGGACAGTGGCCTGCGAGTGAGCCCGACGGCCTCGCTGATGGGCGAGATCAAGGCATTGTTAGGTCCGGCCAGTGTCGCTCTGATGTAGCAATCTGGCCGAACTTGAACAACGACGTGATCAGGGCCCTACGATAATCTCTGGTCTCGCTCGGGAACCGCGAAAGAATAGGAAACCTCCAGTCGTGTCCGGCTCGCCTTTTCAGGGCAAGAAGAAGAGCGCAGGGGATAAGGCGCGCCCGGATGCGCACAAAGTGACAGCGGCTACGACTGGCCCACGGCCGGTCGGCGCGCGCTTTCCGCATGGTGCGACGACCGAGAGTGCCGCGTCGTCGCAGGGCGCAAGGAGTGGCGAGCGGGTCAGTATCTACGGCGGACGACCGGAGAAGCCGGTGGGCGCCCGGTTCCATGCGCAGGATTCGACGGGGTCAACTCGCCCGCAATCCGGACGTTGGAGGCTGCGGAACTGGCGGCTGAGGTCCAGGTTGGTCGTCTTGCTGGTGATCCCGCTGGT
>JACCTM010000497.1 GCA_013812385.1 Geodermatophilaceae bacterium
ACGCCGAGGCAGTCACGATCCAGGTGGGGATCGCGATCCTGCTCGCCCTCGGTTACTGGATCACTGCTGCTACCGGGAAGTTCTCCTTCGGTCACGCAGCATTCATGGCGATCGGCGCGTACACCGCTTCGATCCTCACCCTGAAGTTCGAGTGGTCGCTCGAGTTGTCCATGCTGGTTTCGGGCGTGACCGCTGCAGTGGCAGGTGCATTCATCGGCTGGATCGCGCTGCGACTGACCATCCTCTATCTCGCGATCATCACCTTCGCCTTCGCCGAGATCGTGCAGATCCTGCTGGACAGCTGGGACTACGCCGGTGGAGCGAGCGGCCTGTTCGGCATGCGCGGAACGACGATCGAGCTGGTGGCCATCTGCATCGGCGTGGTGATCGTGTACCTGTTCTTCCTCACCAGATCCCGTAAAGGACTGTCCTACGAGGCGATCCGGGAGGACGAGCAGGCCGCCCGCGCGTGCGGGCTCGGGGTCACCGGTATCTCGGTGGAGGCCTTCGCCGTCTCGGCAGCCATCACCGGAGTCGCGGGTGCGCTGTCCGCGCACGAGACGCTGATCATCACCCCTTCTCAGTTCGGGGCGCCGCAGTCCCTGCTCATCATCCTGTTCGTCGTTCTCGGTGGCGTGCAGTATTTCTGGGGCGCCATCGTCGGTGCGGTGGTCCTCACCATGCTGCCGATCTGGTTCGACTTCCTCGAGGACTACTACCAGATCACCTACGGACTGCTCTTCGTCGTGCTGATGATCCTGCGGCCGCAAGGGATCATCGGGCGGAGCACCGAGCGACGATTCAACCTCGATTCACTCAAGAGGTTGGTTCCGGGTCGCAGCGGCGGAGGCCGGGATGGCTAATCTGATGTTGCGAGCCGTGGACATCACCAAGACCTTCCTCGGTGTGACCGCGCTGGCCGAGGTGAGTCTCGAGGTCGAGCGCGGGTCCATCCACGGCGTGGTCGGGCCCAACGGTGCCGGCAAGACGACGCTGCTCAACGTGATGTCCGGATTCCTTCCGCCCACCGAGGGATTCGTGGAACTCGACGGCCGCGACATCACGCGGCTGACGCCGCAGAAGCGGGTCCCGTTGGGGATGACCCGTACGTTCCAGAACCTCCGCCTGTTCGGCGGGCTGACCGTACGGGAGAACGTGTTGCTGGGACAGCACTCCCATGCGCGTACCGGGTTCCTCTCGTTGTGGCCGCTGAAGACCACGGCCGACAAGGAACTCGACCGCGAGTCGGATCACGCGCTGAGCATCTTCGGACTCTCCGACTACCGTAAGCGCCGGGCATCCACCTTGCCGTACGGGCTGCAGAAGCAGGTGGAGATCGCCCGGGCGGTCTCGGCAAAGCCGAAGCTGCTGCTCATGGACGAGCCGGCCGCTGGGATGACCGCCAAGGAACGCCTGGACCTGGTGCCACGGATCCGGGCGTTGCGCGACGAGGGCATCACGGTAGTGATCGTGGAACACGACATGGACGTCATCGCGGCGGTCTGCGACGTGGTCACGGTGCTGAACTTCGGTCGCAAGCTGATCGAGGGCACACCGGCAGACGCGCTGGCCAGCGAACAGGTGAGGACGGCCTACCTTGGCACCTGACCAGGGTCAGACATCGGCAACTGCGACGCCGGCTCTCGAGGTCCGGGAGCTGCGTGCTGGGTATGGGCGGATCACCGGCATCGACGGGATCAACCTCACCGTCGCCCCCGGGGAACTGGTTGCCCTGCTCGGTGCAAACGGTGCGGGAAAGAGCACCTTCCTGCGCGCTGTCTCGGGAATGATCCGGCCGTGGTCGGGCCAAGTCTTGCTGAATGGCGCAGATGTCACCGGACGGCGAAGTGACCAGCTGGTGCGCACCGGGATGGCACACGTGCCCGAGGGCCGGCGGATCCTGCCTTCCCTGTCCGTCGAGGAGAACCTCCGGTTGGGGGCGTTCGCGCGGCGCCGGTCCGGGGACACCGACGGCGACCTCGAGGGAGTCCTGACGCGCTTCGATGCGCTGCGGGAACGGCGTAACCAGAAGGCCGGCACCCTGTCCGGCGGCGAGCAGCAGATGCTGGCGATCGGTCGAGCCCTGATGGCGCGGCCCAAGATCCTGCTGCTCGACGAGCCCTCGCTGGGGCTCTCGCCGCGGCTGGTCGCCGAGGTCTTCGCCCTAATCCGTGGTCTCGCCTCCGAAGGGTTGACCATCCTGCTGGTCGAGCAGAACGTGAAGCAGGGTCTCGGTTGTGCCGACCGCGGCTACCTGCTCAGCACCGGGTCGGTGGTCATGACCGGATCGGCCGACGAGCTGCTTGCCGATCCTGCGGTGATCGACAGCTATCTCGGCGGCCGGAGCAATGGATCGTGACCGAGTCGGAACCGCAAGTGCGGCACCGCTTTTCCGGAAGGGTTGTGATCGTCACCGGGTCCGGTTCCGGGATAGGCCGGGAGACCGCACTGGCCTTCGCGCGGGAGGGCGCGCAGGTGGTCGTCGCCGACATCGATCCCGATGGCGCCTCCG
>JACCTM010000001.1 GCA_013812385.1 Geodermatophilaceae bacterium
CTGCGCCGGGCGGGATCGGTTGCCCAGCCAGCGCGCCAGAGGGAACACCAGAACGAAGATCGGGACCAAGAAGCGCAGCTTGCTGCTGAAGTAGCCGGCCGATCCGATCACCATGACCAGCGACATCGCCGCATAGATCAGCAGGGGCCACCAGACCCGGTCTCGGGCGGCCAGCGCCAGCAGGAGCACGGCCCCCAACAGGCAGCCGACGACGGCCAGGCTCATCAGTTCCACGCCTGGTACAGACTCTCCGAGGACCACCTTGCGGGACAGGTCCAGCATCGAGGCACCGCCGTCGAAGTGCGAACCCCAGAACGCGTTCTGTACGGCGAACCAGCCGTCCCAGCGGCCCGAGCGCAGCCCGACCCAGAGCCAGAAGGCCGGCGTGCCGGCGAGGGCCAGAACTCCGGCGATCAACACCAACGCAGTTGTGCGGCGGGGCATCGCAGCCGGGCGAACCCTTTCAGTGCCGTCCGGCTCGACGCTCCTGTCCGGCACCGAGGGCTGCACGACAGTCCAGGCCCCGTACGCCGCCACCGCCACGCCTACGGCGATTCCGGTCGGCCGGGTCAGCCCGGCCGCAGCGCCCAGTACGCCGGCGCCCAGCCACCAGTGCCGGCGCAGCGCGAGAAAGGTCCACACGGCCAGCGCTGTGAACAATGCCTCGGTGTAGACCAGGGTGCCGACCACGGCCATCGGCCCGGTGGCCCAGAGCAGTCCGGCCAACACGCCGACCCGACGGCCCGCCCATTCCGTGGCCAGAATCGCCACACCGGCCGCCGCAACCGCCCCTGCCGTCAGCGAGACGAGCGCCCCGGCCCAGCGCGTGTCGAGGCCGGTCAGGGCCGAGACGAACCGGAGCAGCATCGGATAGAGCGGAAGAAAGGCCAGCGAGCCCGTCGACTGGTCAGTCGTAGGTGCGGAGAGGTCCAGATGATCGGCGTACCCCCCTTCGGCAATCCGTACGTACCAGCCGCCGTCCCAGATCCCGAGCACCTCGATCAACGGCCGACCGGCCCGCTCGGGAGACCATGCCAGCGCCAACAGGCCGAGTCCCCGGATGGCGAGGAAGCCGGCGGTGGCCAGCGAGGCGGGATGCCGCACCCAGTCCGGGATCGACCGAACGCCCCGCACGGGCGCGCTAGCCAGGGCTGCCCGTTCGCTCACAACCGCGGAGTCTATGGGCGTCCGGAAGGGCCGGATCGGTGCGCAGGTGGTCGCAGTCAGACTTCGGTCGGGGCCAGGCCCGCCAGCCAGGCGGCCCGGACTTCGGCCGCGCGGGGCTCGGTGCAGGCGGCAATGTACCCGTCCGGCCGGATCAGCCAGGTACGGGTGCGGCCGTCCGGTGCGTACACCGCGCGCACGGCGCTGCTCCCGTCCGCGAGGCCCACGACCCCGGGCGGGACCTCGGGAGCTCCGTGATCGGTGGTCAGCGCCAGCCACTGGCCGCCGGCTCCGGCCAGGTGTCGGCGTAACCGCGAGCCATCAGCGGTCTGGACGTCGACCAGGACCGACCCGACCAGTTGTGGGTCGTCGGGGCGGTGCGGTGCGAACAATCCGCCGGCGTAGACCATTGGCGTGGCCAGACGCCCGGAGTTGACGGCGGACCGGGCGGACGGATCGGTCCGGCTGGCCTGCAGGATCGCGTCGCGTTCGGCGCGAAAGTCCGGGGGCGGGGCCATGAAGCGCATCGTCTCGTTGGTGACCGCGAGGTTCTCCCGGGCGGCGGCCAGCCGCTCCTCGGAGTAGCTGTCCAGCAGAGACTCCGGGCCTTTTCCAGTGAGCGCGTATTCCAGTTTCCAGGCCAGGTTGGCGGCGTCGGCGACCCCGGAGTTCAGGCCACGGGCACCGAACGGGCTCATCAGATGCGCGGCATCCCCGGCCAGGAAGATCCGCCCCTCCCGCCATCTCTGGGCGCAGCGTTGATGGAAGCGGTAGACGGTCAGCCACACCTCCTCGTAGTCGACGTCGCCGACGACCTGCCTTATCCGGCGCTCCAGCCGGCCGCTCTCGCGTTCGGCATCCAGGTCGAACTCGCTTGGCACCTGCCAGTCGATCCGCCAGATGCCGTCGGGCTGTGGGTGGATCAGGACTGTCCGCCCGGGGTTGAAGGGCGGGTCGAACCAGAACCGTCGCTCGGCCGGGAACGGCAACTCGGCGCGGATGTCGGCGATCAGGAACCGGTCGGCGTGACTGTGCCCGGGGAACTCGATCCCGAGCAGTTTGCGTACCTGCGACCGAGCACCGTCGGCTGCGACGCCGTACCGCCCCGTGATCCGACACCCGCCCGATGACGCTCCCAGCAGGGTCACCGAGGCGTCGCCCTGATCAACCCCCAGCAGCGTCTGTCCATAGTGGATAGTGATCTGTTCGTGGGCAATGGCCCGTTGCACGAGGACTTGCTCGACCTCGCTCTGGCTGATGTTCACGAACGGTGGAAAGTGGTCAGCACTGCTGCCGGGCAGGGTGATCGAGAACAACTCGGTGTCCTGAAAGTACGTCCGGCCGACCGACCACGCCGTACCCCGCTGCGCCACCCACTCCCCGATGCCGATGCGGTCCCAGATCTCCAGGGTCTCCCGCTGCATGCATAAGGCCTTGGACCCG
>JACCTM010000011.1 GCA_013812385.1 Geodermatophilaceae bacterium
GTGACGTGGACCTGCCACTCGGGATGTTCGGTCTGCAACCAGTTCTCCACCCACTCCCAGATCGCGGCCGCACCCGAAGATGTCGTGGACATCAGGTAGTGGTCCTCGTCCAGCCGGCCGGTGACGCCGTCGTCCATGACGACGCCGTCCTCGGCGCACATGACGCCGTACCGGACCTTGCCGACCGCCAGCTTGGACCACTTGTTGATGTAGAGCTGGTTGAGCAGTTTGGGCACGTCCGGCCCCCGCAGGTCCAGTTTGCCGAGCGGGGTAACGTCGATGATTCCGACGTTGTTGCGGACCGCGCGGACTTCTCCGGCTGGGTCACCGTAGGAATCAGGTCGGATCCACTGCCCGGCAACCAGCGGCACAGCGCGGTTGCGCTCGTGCCAGGGCTGCATCGGGGAATACCGGATCGGCTCGAAGATCCGGCCGGCCAGGGCGCCGAGTGTGACCGGGGCATACATCGGTCGCCACGTGGTCGTCCCGGTCTCGGCAATCGTGGCACCGGTTGCCTCAGCTATGACAGCTACCGCGTTGACCAGTTCGAGCTTGCCCTGGACCGGTCCCATCGTCACGGTCGTGTAGCGCTTGGCCAGCTCGGCGGAGTCGTAGCCCTCGCGCACTGCGGAGATGAGGTCCTTGCTCGAGACGTCCTCTGAGTAGTCGACCATTCCGTGTGTGCCGGCCCGGAACAGTTCCGGATGCGGGTCCGGCGCGAAGGCGGGGATGTCGGCGGAGGCTGTGCCAGAGGTCGCCTGCGGTGCAGCGTCAGTCCGGCTGGTCGCAGTGGCCGCGACGCGGGCGCGGCGGAGGGTGGCGGCCCTTCTGGCTGCCTCATCGCCGACGGCGCTGCCGTGGGCAAGGATTTCCTCGAGCGTGCCGTCGCCGACGAGCCCACCGGTGGCGAGTACGTCGTCGGGCATCGTGGTCAGGTCAGGGACGAACCGGGCCGCCTCCGGTGTGTAGATCGGCCGGTTGCCGGCCATGTTCAACAGCGAGGTCATGGCCGTCCAGCCGACCGCGGTTACCAGCAGGTCAGCCTCGATCGTGCGTCCGTCGGTCAGTTCGACGGCGCTGAGCCCGCCGCGACGCCCGTGGGCTCGGACGATGTCCTGGCCGCGCCGAGGATCGACGACCGCGGCGACGTCAACGCCGACTCGCCGCAGATCCTCCGCCGCGGCATCCCCGGCTGCATTGGCCGACAAGACGACGGCACGCTGCCCCGGCCGTACGGCGTAGAGGTTGATCAGGCGACGAGCGGCCGTTGAGAGCATCACACCGGGCAGATCGTTTCCAGCGAAGACGTACGGCCGCTCGATCAGTCCGGAGGCGACGACGAGCACCTTGGCCCGAGCCTTGACCAATCTCTCCGCGACGCCCGGCAGCCCGCGTTGGACAACGCCCAGCCAGTTGTCGTCATAGCGGCCCAGAACCACCGAATTCGTGAGTACCTCGATGTTCTCGCTGCGGGCCACCCGCTCGAGGAGTTCACCGAGGGTGGCTAGGTCGCTGGCCCCACCCCAGCGCAGATGTCCACCGACCTGGTGCTCCTCGTCGACCAGCAGGACTCGCGCCCCCGCCTCGGCCGCGGCTAGGGCCGCTTCGAGTCCGGCTGGCCCGCCGCCGGCGACCAGGACGTCCGGATGGGCGTACCGCTTGTCGTAGTACTCCTCGGCGGTGTCCGGCGAGGTCATGCCGGCGTGAGCGAACCGGGCGAGAACCTTTTGGTAGGCCGGCCACAGCCGCTGCGGCTTGATGAAGGTCTTGTAGTAGAAGCCCGGAGCCAGGAAACGGCCGACCACCTGGTTGGCCGCCTTGACGTCGAAGCGCAGCGATGGCCAGGTGTTCTGCGAGCTCACGTCCATGCCGGCTTCGACCAGCCGGTGGGCGGCACGGACGTTCGGCTCGTCGTCGACCTGGAGCGTGCAGCCCGGGTCGTGGAAGCTCGCAGTCAGCAGGCCACGCGGTCGGTGGTACTTGAAGCTTCGGGAGAACACTCGTACCCCGGCGGCGGCCAGGGCGGAGACGATCGTGTCGCCGGGATGGGCGATGTGCGGCGCGCCGTTCCAGGTGAAGTCCAACGTCGCTGACCGATCGATGAGCTCGCCGGGCTGAGGCTCCAGGCGGTGGCTGATCGCGGTGTTGACCGACTTGGTGTCCTGCTGGGTCATCGTGTGTCACCGGCGTTCTCGGTCAGCGGAGCCTCATCGATGCTGGTGTCGCGAGCCCGTATTTCGTGAGTCTCGGTGTGCCGTTCGAGGGCGAAGTACTTCCGGCAGCCCGACCCGTGGTACCAGTTCTCCTTGGTCCAGCCGAGCGGGTTGCGGTGCATGTAGAGGTAGCGCCGCCATTCCTGCGGGGTGGTCGTGTCCGGATCGGGCCGAGCACCGCCCTCGCCGGCGTATCGGAACTCCGAGACGTTGCGGGGCCCGCACCACGGGCAGGGCAGCTGGATCATCTTTCTGATTCCTCTCGGCGACGGTCGGCGGCGGGGCGGGTGAGTGCTCGGAGGCAGCCATCAGTGGCCGACTGCCGCCGCACCCTTCTCTCCGACGAGCTCACCGTCGGTGAAGCGGGCAAGCCCGAAAGCGGAGATGATCTCGGGAGTCCGTTGGGTCGCGATGCATTCGGCCATGGACTCTCCGGACACTGGACCCGACTTGAAACCGTATGTGCCCCAACCGACGTCGACGTAGAAGCCCGTGACCGGCGTCGGTCCCATGATC
>JACCTM010000024.1 GCA_013812385.1 Geodermatophilaceae bacterium
CGACGACGGCTAGCTCCGTCGCGAGGTGCGTTCTACGCGCGGTCGCGCCATCCAGTCGGCACGGTAAACTCCCAGCCTTCCTGCCAGGCGAACGGGGCGTCGACCAGGCTCTCCAACGGCCGCCCGAGCAGCAGATGGTCCAGTGCCCAGCGATTCGCCGAATGCGAGATCACCAGAACCTGTTGGTCGTCATGTCGGATCAGTAGATCGGTCAGATAGCTGGCCGTGCGCCTCGCCACCTGCCGGTAGCTCTCGCCACCCGGAAATGCGCTGTCCACGTAAGCAAGACGTGGTAGCAGCGCCGCCACCGGTGACCCGTTGAGTTCGCCGTAGTCGCATTCTCGCAGCCGCATGTCGGTGAACATCGGTATCCCGCTGTCTCCCAAAGCGATCTGCGCGGTCTGCACTGCCCGATTCAGATCTGAACTGTGGACGACATCGATGCCGTCATGGCGCCGGCGCGATCCGAGCTCCGTGGCGTTCCTGACGCCCACATCGGACAGCTCGCCGGGAAGCCACCCGGTGGCGATGCCGGCTTCGTTGTCCCGCGTGGTCGAGTGCGTCTCGTAGACAAGGCGAACTGACATGGGATCACCTTGACACGCTCGTCCTTCGTCGCCTGCTTGGTCGACGGTGCTGGGTGCTGGTCCTCGCCGGAGTCCGGCACAGAGCCGCCGGCTCGCAGCGTGGTGACTGCCTCTCTTCGCCGGCACAGCCATCGCCCCTCGCGAGGAGACTGTTTGCTGACTACGGAGCGGGTCCGGGGTCGGCGTCGGGTGGCCAGTCAGGTCGTGGTGGTGGCGGTCGGTGGGTGGTGTTGATCCGGGGTTGCCGGTCGCACCCCGGCTGCGGGACAGCCCGCGGGCATCGGCCTCCCCCAGGCGGGCCAGCAGCACCGCATTGGCCTGCGCCCGCAGGGCCAGCGCATCGCCGACCTGCACGGCCAGTTCCCGGTCGGTCAGCGACCACAACGGCTGCCCGGCCGCCGCTTCGACCGTGTCCCGGGCAGCGGCCAACCCGGACACTGCCGGTGGGCTCAACACTGCGGTCACAGCACGAACCTACGGCCAGGGTCCGACATTTCTTGGCCGTCAAGGCCCCTACAGCGCAATCTTTTTCAAGAACTTTGCACAACCTCAGGTGACGGTTTGCAACCGTTGTTGATCATCGGAATGTGACCGGGTTTCCAACCCCGAACAACCAAACAATTGCGGATAATCCGATGATCAACATACAACGGGCCCTACGGCCAGGCGCACGAGCCCTAGCAAGACCGCCGGCCGGCAACGCAGGCTGGCCAACTGGCGTACCCGGTCGCCGCTGCCGCACTTCAACCCCCGGCCAAACCGCCGGCCGGCAACGCAGGCTTGCTACCTCAGTACGGGTCGTTGCTGCAGGACGCATGCCGACGGAAGTCATTGCCCGCCAACCCGGTCGGACGCGGCGCGACGTGCCTACCGGCGATCGGCCCAACCGCCCAGTATGTATGGCACGCCGGACATCAGGGCGACCCCATCGGCTGGCACGCTGAGCCATCCCTGACCGCCGGCCTCTGCAACCCTGAGCCGAGGCCCGCCGTCGACTAGGTTGGCTGCGACCCGCTCAGGACAGACCGAGTCCTGGCCACGCCCACGCGCCAATCCGAGACCCGAGATGGAAGGGGCGTCGGAGTGCGTTTCCTGTTCAGCCCTCCGGCCGAGGCCACCGCCGGCTTGCTGACTCTGCCCTGGCGCGAACACCTGGCCGACTGGGTCGACGACCGCCTGGTCGAGGTGCCCCAGCGCGGCCTCTCTCGCCACGTCGTACGATTCGTCTCTGAAGCGGGAGAGGTGTTCGCGCTCAAGGAGATTCACGAACGCCTGGCCCGTAGGGAATATCAATTCCTGCGCCAGCTCGAGAAGCTGGGCATCCCGGCGGTAGACGTGCTGGGCGTCGTCGTCGACCGCGGCCCGGATCTGGACGCGATCCTGGTCACCAGGTTCCTCGACTACTCCACGCCCTACCGGGCACTGTTCGCCAACCCGCGAGGGCAGCATCTGACCGGCCGGCTGCTCGATGCCCAGGTCGAGCTGCTGGTGCGACTGCACCTCGCCGGTTTCATGTGGGGTGACTGCTCGCTGTCCAACACCCTGTTCCGGATGGACGCAGGAGCGCTCTCGGCCTACCTCGTAGACGCCGAGACCGCCGAGATGCACTCGTCGTTGTCCGAGGGCCAACGCCAGTACGACGTACTGATGGCCCAGGAGCGAGTGGGCGGCGAACTGCTCGACCTGCAGGCCGGCGGATTCCTGCGCGAGGATCTCGACGCAGCCGACACCGTCGATGACCTCGGGCGGCGCTATGAAGCGCTCTGGGCCGAACTCACCAGCGAGGAGGTGCTGCTGCCCGAGGAGCAGCGCTACCGCATCGGCGAGCGCGTGCGCCGCCTCAATGAACTGGGCTTCGACGTCGACGAGATCGAACTCGTCGACGTGGGTGAAGTCGGCGAAGGAAGCCGGCTGCGGCTGACCACCCGGGTCGCCGAGCCCGGCCACCATCGCCGGTTGCTGTTCGCCCGTACCGGCCTCGACGTACAGGAAAAGCAGGCTCGCAGGCTGCTGGCCGACATTGCGAGCTATCGCAGCTATCTGGAACAGACCGCGCGCCGGCCGGTGCCCGAGGCAGTCGCTGCCAACCGCTGGCTGGAAGAGATCTACGGATCGCTCATGGACGCGATCCCGGCCCACTTGCGCGGCCGGCTGGACGATGCCGAAATCTTCCACGAGATCCTCGAGCATCGCTGGTTCCTGTCCGAAGCCGCGGGCAAGGACATCGGTACGACGGCCGCGGCCAGCGACTATCTGGCCCGGGTACTGCCCGAGGTGCCCGGCGACCTGGTCGCCGGCGCCGTACGGCCGGCCGACGCCGTACGGCCGCCCGAATCTCCATCCAGGGCCGAGTCCCCACCGTGAGCCGGGTCCGCACGCCCAGCTAGTTCTTCGGCCTCGCGGAGACTGGCGGCATAGCTCAGGATCGCGGCCCTCAGGGCCCCCTCGGGGTCCAGACCTGCGTGCGTCGCAGCCGTGACCAAGCCAAGTAGATGGGCGCCCAATCCGCTTGGGGTGCGGGCTTGCTCGGGCAATGAGGCAGTTTCCGGGCTCGGGAGTCCAGCCCGCGCGGCCCGGGCGACGAGCGAGCCGGCTCGAGCCAGCGACGGCGCGGAGACCGGAACGCCGTCGACGACCGACCGGCCGGCTTTCTCGGCCTGCTTGAGCTGGTCCCAGTTGGCGTGCACCTCCTCAGCCCCGGACACCTCGAGTCCGGCGAACACGTGCGGATGCCGTCGGACCAGCTTCTCGACCAGTCCGCCCGCGACGTCGTCGATGGTCCAGCGCTCGTCGTCGTCCTCTATCTCCTCGGCCAGCCGCGCGTGGAAGAGCACTTGGAGCAGAACGTCACCCAGCTCCTCGCGCAGGGCATCGGAGTTCTCGGTGGCCAGCGCATCGGCCGCCTCGTGTGCCTCCTCGATAAGGTACGGCGCGAGCGAGGCATGCGTCTGGGCGGCGTCCCACGGGCAGCCGCCGGGGGCCCGGAGCCGATCCATCACGGCAACCGCGTCGAGCAGCCGCGCGCCCGGCGGATCCCAGGAAGCCACGACGACCTCGATGCTCACGCCACCTTCCCGGGCGGCAAGATCGGCCAACGCAGAACTGAGCTCGGCATCGCCTTCCGGTCGCAGTAACCAGACCACCACACCGCCGCCGGTCGCCGCGATCGCCCGCAGGGCCCTGGCCGAGCTCACGCCCAGTGGCGGGGCTAGCAGTGGGCCGCCGGGCGGTTCCGGAACGTCGAGGCGCCAGACGTCGATACCGGCGGCCTGCACCGCGCGGGCCAGATCCTCCCCTGCGGGGTCGTGTGCATACACCGGCCCGCTGTGCAGCGCTGCCCAACCGTCAGCGCTGAGCAGCCCGATCGGAATTCGGGGCGATGTGCGGACGAGAACGATGTGATCGGTCAGGTCCGCCCCTGCCGGGGTCGCCCCGTCGACTCCGGTCACCGGACGTGCGGGAACGGGGTGCAGCGGTCCCGAACGTTGTCGGTCGACGAGGCTCCCTGGTCGCCAACGATGCCCTCTTGGCGCATCTCTGGCCGTCCCATGTGAGCGGATCGTACCGGCAGCGTCCGTTCCCGTTGAGTGACTGCACCCCGTTCCCGACAGCCGCCGCGAAGACGAGCCGTCTAGACCTTCGCTACAGCTGCTTCAACTGTTCGGGCCTATGCAAGGTCAACGCATTGACCATGACCGCCATTGTCCGCGGTGTTACCGGATCCGGTGGGGGCCAGGACGTTGCCCGTGCAGTTCAGTGCGTTTGCAGTGTGGTTGTTCGTGAGGTTCAGCTTCAGCGTCGTGGTGTTGTTGTCCACGTTGATGCTGCCACCGCCGGTCGAGCCCACATCGTTGTTGGTCAGGGTGATGCGGCTTCCGGTGTTGTCCTGCACCAGTAGGCTGTTGCCCACGACGTTGTCGTGGATACCGATCCGCCCGTCGTCGGTGCCCTGCACATTGATGGTCTCGCCCACGGTCATGAAGCAGATGGCGATGTTGCCCTCATTGTCGATCAACGTGATGTTGTTGCCCACCGCAGGGTCAACTACACAGCCCTCGCTGCCGATCACGATCTTGCCCGTGGTGCCGGTGAGGGTGATGTTCCCTGTGGTGCCGGTGCCGACCACGTCGGTGTCGATCAGTTGTACCGTCCGGGCCCCATCGCCTCGTACGTTTCCATTGATGGTGGAATCATCGGTGATCAGCGCTCCCCCGGACATGATCCGAATGTTCCCGTTCACCGTGACCCCGTCCAGCGTGCACGTGGCGCCTGAAGGGACGACAAGTGAACCGGTCGTGCCGCCGGTGATGGTTCCCGTGCACTGAGTGGCCGGTGCCGCTTGGGCCGGCCCGATCATGACGAATGTGATCGCGATTGCCGCGATCAGCCCGCCGAAGAGTCTCTTCATT
>JACCTM010000028.1 GCA_013812385.1 Geodermatophilaceae bacterium
TGACGACATCGATCATCGGGATCTTGCTGGGATAGGCACCGACCATGCCCTCGGTCGTCAGCGCCGGCTGCCCGTCGATCACCACGGTCACGTCGGTCGAAGTGCCGCCGCCGTCGCAGGTGAGGACTTGCCGCACGCCCGCGGCTTTGGCGATGACGCCGGCCCCCAGCGCGCCGGCAGCCGGACCTGACAGGACGGTGGTGATCGGCTGATGGACCACCTCGGCCGCCGAGAGGACACCGCCGTTGGACTTCATCACATAGAAGGGCACGTCGCGGGTATCCGCCGATGCCCCGCCAGCCGAGTCCGAGGTGGCGAACTCAGCCAGCCGACGGGCGATGTTGGCCACGTAGGAGGTGATGTTGGGTTTGACGGCGGCATCGACCAGGGTGGTGATCGCCCGCTCGTACTCGCGGTACTCCCGCAGCACCTCGCTGGAGATGCTGACCACCGCCTCCGGGTGTTCCGCGCTCAGCACGTCCCGCATCGCGAGTTCGTGCGTCGGGTCGGCGTAGGAGTGCAGGAAGCAGACCCCAATCGTGGTGATCCCCGTATCGCGGAAGAACCGGGCTGCGCGTATGGCGTCGTCTTGGTCGAAGGGCCGGATCTCCGTGCCGTCCACAGCCAGCCGGCCACGCACGGTTCTGATCCGGTCGGCCGGCACGATTCGCGGTGGCTTGACCCAGAAGTAGGAATTGCCGTACCCGTCCGGTACGGATTGCCGGGCGATCTCCAGGAGATGCCGGTAGCCCTCGGTCGTGATGAACCCGAGGTTCTCGACCTTGCCCTCGAGCAGTTTGTTGGTGGCCACCGTCGTGCCATGACTGACCGCGGTGAGCGCCTCTCCCCCTACCCCGAGCATGGCCAGCACCTTGTCGATACCGGTGAGGAATCCTTCGGCGGGATCGGCCGGCGTGGACGGGGTCTTCGTCGTGATCAACTCACCGGTGTCCTCGTCGACGGCCACGACGTCGGTGAAGGTGCCCCCGGTATCGATGCCGACCCGAATCCTGCGGGTCATCAGCGGCTTCGACGCGCCAGCCAGCCGCCGACTGCTGCACCGAGCAGGGCGATCAAGGCACCCCCGGCGCCGGCCAGAAGCAGTGGTCGAGCGTCGATCGGAACCAGTTCACCGCGACGTCGGGCCGGTAGGTAGCTGGCATAGCCCCTCTGAACAGCACCGTCTGCCGACGAGGTTGCGCCCGACTCAGCCGAGGCGCTGCCGACCGGCTCCAGCGGTGCCTGACCCCCGGTTAGTTCGTCGTCGACCGCGGAGAAGAACTGGCCGGCCATCCGCTTGGCGACCGCCGAGATCATCCGCTGCCCCACCCCGGCCACCGGTCCGCCGACGGTGGCGTCGGCGGAGTAGGTCAGCTGGGTCTGGTCGCCGTCGTTGGCCAGGTCGATCCGGCAGGTGGCATCGACCGTGCCGGCCCCACCGGCACCTCGGGCATTCATGACATAGCCCTCTGGTCGGACCAGATCGGTGAGAGTCACTTTCCCGTCGTAACGGCCGCGGATCGCGCCGACCCCGGCCGAGACCGTCATCTTGTAGCTGTCCTCGCCGGTGCGATCGAGGGATTCACATCCCGGGATGCATCGGGCCAGCACGCCTGGGTCGGTCAGGGCGGCGAAGACCTGCTCGCGGTCGGCATGCAACGTGGCCGTCCCCTGAAGCTTCATGTGCTCTCCTCCTGGCTCCTGCGGGCGTGGTTGTTGGTACGGTCTGCGCGGCCGTCTCGTGCCGCACGGATCAGGTCGTAGAGCTGACTTGGACCCAACGGCATCTGCGTGATCCGGATCCCCAGCGCATCCTCGAGCGCCGCCGCGATAGCTGCCGACCCAGGAATCACCCCGGCTTCGCCAGCGCCCTTGATCCCCAAGGGGTTCAGTGGCGACGCGGTTTCCTGGTGCCCGATGTCGATCCGCCGGGGCACCTCCGAGACGTAGGGCATGAGGAAGTCCATGAACGACGCGTTCTGCAGCTGGCCCATGTCGTCGTAGGCCATCACTTCGTACAGCGCCCCGCCGACCCCCTGGGCAACCCCACCGTGGATCTGGCCCTCGACGATCCGCGGGTTGATCAGCCGGCCGCAGTCATGCACAACGGCGTACTTCTCGATCGTCACCGCGCAGGTTCCTGGATCCACCTCGACGATGACAGCGTGTGCGCCGCTGGCGAAGGTCGAGCGCACTGGCGAGTAGTAGTCGCGCCCCTCGAGGCCCGGTTCGTCGTCATCGGCGACCGGTGGGTGCTCGTCGGAGGCGAAGCGGGCGAACTGGGTGGCGGCCTTGGATGCCTCGTCGAAGGCATACCGCAGCGGGTTGGACAGGACCGCGATCGAGGACAGCGGTAGCACCGCACCCGGATCCCCCCGCACACCGACGACTCCATCGATGATGTCGAGGTCGGCCGCGTCGACCTCGAGCACCTCAGCAGCGATCCGTAGCGCCTTGGCCCGAACTGCTTGTGCGGCCAGGGCGACCGCGTTGCCGCTCATCACCGCGGCCCGCGAGGCGAAGGTGCCCACCGCGTAGGCGAACCGTCGGGTGTCCCCGGTATGGACCTCGATGTCTTCGATCGGGACGCCGAGTTCCTGGGCGACGATCTGCGCAAATGCCGTTTCGTG
>JACCTM010000048.1 GCA_013812385.1 Geodermatophilaceae bacterium
TCCGCCGCGTCAACGGCCACCTGCACCTGCCCGTACTCCGCGCAGCGCTCGACGCGCATGTCGCCGCCGAAACTATCGGTGCCGTGCGTCATGATGAACCCGTGATCGCCGCCTGACGATCACGAGGACCGCCACCGAAGTTCAACGGGGAGCGGGACAACCTCTCCCTCTGTCCACTGTGGACGCTTCTTGCTAACAGACTGCTAACGGACTTGCTAGCAGAAGGCCGTACCAGGCATGACGGACGATCGGCCGGGAACTGCCAAACCTGCAGGTCAGAGGCCATATTCGCGCACAGGGCATGACTGGCCGATACGCCTATGGCGGGTGTTCGACTCCCCCCTCCCGCACCGTTGTGATGTCTCGGGACATCACCCATAGCCGAGCAGGTCTCCCGGACTGCAGCCCAGCGCTTCGCACAGCGCACCAAGGGTGGAGAACCGAATGGCCCTGGCGCGACCGTTCTTCAGGATTGACAGATTGACCGGTGTGACGTCGACCCGTGCCGCGAGTTCGGTCAGCGTCATCTGCCGCTCGGCCAGCAGCCGGTCCAGATGCACGGTGATCTTGTTATCTTCCGGCTGCGGTGGCATTCAGATCGTTGCCTCTGCGTCTTCGCGCAGCCGCATTCCAAAGGCGAAAACCTCGGCGAGGATGAACGTAGCGAGACCCCCCAGGAGCGCAGCCAGAGGCAGCATCGGGCCGGCGATTCCGATGTTGAATTCCGGGACCGGCGGGATGCTGACGAACAACGCCTCCCGCAGGCTGTAGTTCACGACCTCCACGATCGGAGCGCCGACGACGAGGAGGAAGCCGAGCGTGCGCAGGCGTCGCACGTTGCGCGCGCCGAACGGATCACCGCTCGCGACGGACTGCAAGAAGCCGCGCATCAGCCACAGCCCGGCGATGGCGAGCAGACCGGCGCCGAACGCCATGGCGGAGCGCAGCAACATCACTTTTGGTCGATGGGTTGTGCACTTCAAGGGTGACGTCGAGCCAGCCACTGAATCGGAGGTCAGCAGGTAGCAGGCCGAGGGCATCTGGGGAGATCTGAACCGCGACCGGCACTGTGTTGCCGAACAGCAGGGACTGACCATCGCGCGCGACTCCGACGATCACCGACACAACCATGAAGATGCCGAACAGCACGTTGAGGACGAGCACCACGGTGGTCAGCCGTAGGCCGACTCTGACCGGAGTGGAGGCGGGCGTCGGCGCCATGATGATCTCCCTATCGATATGCGGTAGGCCGAGTACGAGTCGTAGTCCAACAAATGTCCGAGTTCAGGAGATCGTTCATGCCTTTTCGTGGTTTGGTGGGTGCCGCCCGGTGGACGGTGACCGTCACGGTGGCGCTGATCCCAGCGGGGCCTTGGAGAGCGTGTGTCGCTAGTGGCCGAGCGCGGCCGGGATGACCGGGACCAGCGCCCGGAACGCCTTGCCGCGGTGGCTGATGGCGTCCTTGGCCTCTGGCGCGAGTTCTGCGGTGGTGACCGAGTGCCCGTCGGGAACGAAGATCGGGTCGTACCCGAATCCGCCTGCTCCACTGGCCTCGCGGACAATCGTCCCTGACATCTTGGCCTCCAGGACGTGCTCCGCACCGCCGGGCAGGACGAAGGCCGCGGCGCAGACGAACGCCGCACCGCGTCGCTCGTCGGGGATGTCCAGCAGTTGACCCAGCAGCAGTTCGAGGTTGGCCACGTCGTCTCCGTGCCGGCCCGACCAGCGCGCGGACAGCACGCCCGGCATACCGTTGAGCGCTTCGACGGCGAGCCCCGAGTCGTCGGCGATCGCCGGCAGGCCGGTCGCGGTCGCAGCATCCCGCGCTTTGCTGAGCGCGTTCTCGGCAAAGGTGGCTCCGGTCTCGGGTGCCTCGTCGAAGGGCGGAAGGTCGTCCAGCCCGAGTACGTCGACGTCGACGACGGGTTCCAGGATCCGGCGCAGCTCGGCCAGTTTCTTGTGATTACGGGTCGCCAGGACGAGTCTCTGCCTGGTCATAGGCCCTGCTTCACGACGGCTGGGCAGGACCGTTGCCGGTCGGCCGGCGACTCATGTCGCGAGCGCGGCCTTCTGCGCTTCGGTCAAGGTCGCGCAGCCGGCGACTGCCAGATCCAGCAGGATGTCGAGCGTCGCGCGGTCGAAGACCACACCCTCGGCCGTGCCCTGGACTTCGATGAAGTCTCCGGTGCCGGTACAGACGATGTTCATGTCGGTATCGGCGGCGACGTCCTCGACGTACTCCAGGTCCAGCCGCGGTTCACCGTCGACGACACCGACGCTGACCGCCGCGACCGAGGTGTGCAGCGGGTCGGGCTTGGCCAACTTGCCGTTGTCGCGCAGCCAGCTCACCGCATCGGACAAGGCGACGTACGCGCCGGTGATCGCCGCCGTACGCGTTCCGCCGTCTGCTTGCAGGACGTCGCAGTCCATGGCGATGCTGTTCTCGCCGAGCGCGGACAGGTCGATGCTGGCCCGTAGAGACCGGCCGATCAGCCGGCTGATCTCGTGCGTACGCCCACCGATTTTGCCGCGCACCGACTCCCGGTCGCTGCGGGTGTGCGTGGACCGGGGCAGCATGGCGTACTCGGCAGTGACCCAACCGAGTCCG
>JACCTM010000062.1 GCA_013812385.1 Geodermatophilaceae bacterium
CTCACCGCGGGGGGTGTCGCCTGGGACGGCTCCCCCGGCGATCTGCTCATCGTGCCCGCTGCCCTGCACGCACTCGAAGCGCTCGAAAATTCCGCCGTGCTGCTCACCGTTGCCAAGCTCGGCTATCCGGTCGGCTCCGAGTCAACGGCTGGATGAGTCGAACGGCCCCAGCGACCGGTCAGCGACCTCAGAGAACAGGAAGGTAGCGCGACAGCTCGAACGGGGTGACCTCGCGCCGGTAGTCGGCCCACTCGGCGCGCTTGTTGCGCAGAAAGAAGTCGAACGTGTGCTCGCCGAGGGTCTCGGCGACCAACTCACTGCCCTCCATCGCGCGCAGCGCCGCATCAAGGCTGTGCGGCAGGTCGTCGTAGCCGGCCGCAAGACGTTCGGTGTCGGTGAGCGACCACACGTCGTCCTCGGCCTCGGGTGGCAACTCGTAGCCCTTCTCGATCCCGCGTAGCCCGGCAGACAGCATCAGGGCGAAGGCCAGGTAGGGATTGCACGCGGAGTCGGGCGAGCGGATCTCGACCCGAGTGGAGTTGGCCTTGCCCGGCTTGTACGACGGCAGCCGGACGAGGGCGGATCGGTTGGCTCGGCCCCAGCACACCGAGGAGGGCGCCTCTCCACCGGCGACCAGGCGGCGGTATGAGTTCACCCACTGGTTGGTCACGGCGGTGATCTCGACCGCATGCTGAAGCAGACCCGCGACGAAAGATCGTCCGGTCTGCGACAGACCCACCTCGTCGCCGGCGTCGTGAAAGGCGTTGCGGTCACCCTCGAACAGAGACACGTGGGTGTGCATCGCCGAACCAGGCTGATCGGTGAACGGCTTGGGCATGAACGTCGCATGCACGCCCTGGGACAGCGCGATCTCCCGTACGACGTGGCGCAGGGTCATGATGTTGTCGGCCATGCTCAGGGCATCGGCATAGCGCAGATCGATCTCCTGCTGGCCTGGTGCCACCTCGTGATGGCTGAACTCCACCGAGATGCCCATGGCCTCCAGCGCAAAGACGGCCTGACGCCGGAAGTCATGGGCCACGTCGTGGGTGGACAGGTCGAAGTAGCCGCCGTGATCGGCAGGTTCTGGGGCGCTGCCGTCGGTGGGCAGATTCTTGAGCAGGAAGAACTCGATCTCGGGGTGGGTGTAGAAGGTGAATCCCATGTCGGCGGCCTTGGACAGCGTCCTGCGCAGGACGTGCCGCGGATCGGCCCAGGACGGCGCACCGTCGGGCATCGTGATGTCGCAGAACATCCGGGCCGAGTCCGGGCCGCCCTCATGGGCCCAGGGAAAGACCTGGAACGTGCCGGGATCGGGCTTGGCGAGCATGTCGGACTCGAAGACCCGGGCGAAACCTTGGATGGCCGAGCCGTCGAACCCGATTCCCTCGGCGAAGGCGGCTTCGATCTCGGCCGGGGCGACGGCGACTGACTTCAGGAAGCCGAGCACGTCGGTGAACCATAGTCGGACGAAGCGGATCTCTCGTTCCTCGAGGGTCCGAAGGACGAACTCCTGCTGGCGGTCCATATCCGGGCAGTCTGCCCCGGTCTTGTTACCGCGGCGTTACATCAGGTGAGGGCGGAGCCGAGGATCCACTCCTCCCACGGGATGTTCCAGTCGCCCAGACCATTCGTGGGCTGCAACGTGACGCCGGTGCCGGTGACCTCGACGATGTCACCCCAGCCGAAGTTCTCGTAGAAGTAGCCGGCGTCGGCCGTACTCAGGTTCAGGCAGCCGTGCGAGACGTTGCGTACGCCCTGGTCGCCCACCGACCAGGGGGCGGCGTGGACGAAGATCCCGGAGTAGGACAGCCGGCTCGCGTACTCCACCTCGAGCCGGTAGCCCTCCGGATCGTCGATCGGCGTTCCGTACGTCGAGGAGTCCATCGTGTAACGGCGGTCCTGCTGCATGACCAGATAGGTCCCGCTAGGTGTGCCGAATGTTGATTTGCCCATCGAGGTGGGCATCTCCCGCTCGAGGGCACCGTTGCGGTACACCCGCAGCGTCAGGTCGTCGTTGTCCACCTTGGCCACCAGCGCGTCGTGGATGTCGAACTCCAGGTGCTGGTTGACCTCGCCGTAGATATCGGCCCCCACGTTCACGCCGTACACGTTCACGTCCACGACCACATGAGTGCCCGGATTCCAATGGGTCTGCGGGCGGTAGTGCACCTCGCGATCCCCGAACCACGACCAGGCGCCCACGACCGCAGGGGTGGTCGTGACAGTGAGCCGGCCTTCGACGGCCGCCCGGTTCTCGATGTCCTCATCGAACTTGACCACGATTGGCATGCCGACGCCGACGCTGTCCATGCTCTCGCTGGGCAGCAGGTAGGGCATCGTGAATGTGCGCGGGGTGAGCGTGCTGATCGTGCCGGTCGCAGCGGTGACCTCACCGGACGCGTTGGCCGCTGTGGCAGTCACGTCGTAGCTCGTGGCGTAGTCCAGCAGCTCGGTGGACTGCCACTTCGTGGCGTCGGCCGACAGCGTGCCTGATACGGCGACGCCATCGGGGTCGAGAATGGCCACCTCGGTCAATGTGCCGTTTCCGGCAAAGATCGTGACGGGGGTCATTGGCGCGAATCGACTCGTCCCCATCGGCGGATCCATGCTCACGACGGCCGGGGCCGGGTCGTCGGACTCGGTCGCCTCGTCGGATTCGGGTGCCTCGTCGGCCCCGGCCGAAGCGGAGGCATCCGCCGTTGCGGTGGCGTCGGCCGGTTCGCTGCAGCCGGTCGTGGCGAACAACAGGGACAGGACTGCCAGTCCGCCGGCGCACGCGCGCAACCGTCGCATTCGCACGGATGGCTGCGTCATTCGTGTGCTCGCTCTCGCGGTCTGCTCGGCAAAGCGCCCATACCTATCAAGACGCTTCGCCAAGCCCTGGGGTTGCGCCCGCGTGCGGAATGCTTTTCTCCCGCCGCGACGGCCGAGACATCGTCGAACACAGGGGGCACCGGTCGGATGGACGAAGATGGGGTGATGGCACCGTTTCGGATCGCGCTGGCACAGGTCAACATGTGCGTGGGTGACCTCGCGGGCAACGCACAACGGGTGCGCGCGTGGACGCGTGCGGCGCGGCTGGGAGGAGCCGATCTGGTCGCATTCCCAGAGATGATGATCACAGGCTATCCACCGGAGGACCTCGTCCTGCGGAAGTCCTTCGCGCAGGCAAGCCAGGCAGCACTGGACGCGCTGGCTGCCGATCTGGTCGCGGACGGCTGCGGAGGGTTGCCCGTCGTCGTGGGTTATCTCGCCCACGACGAGGGTGCCCGCAATGCTGCCGCGCTGATGTACCAGGGCACTGTTGTCGCCCGCTATTACAAGCATCATCTACCGAACTACGGGGTCTTCGATGAAGCGCGGTACTTCCGTTCCGGCACCACTCTGCCGGTGATCACCATCGCTGGGATCGACGTCGCGATCACCATCTGCGAGGACCTGTGGGTCGACGGTGGGCCGTTCGCCGTCGCCGGTCAGGCCGGGGTCGACCTGGTCGTGTGCATCAACGGTTCACCGTACGAGCGGAACAAGGACGACGTGCGGCTGCCGCTGGTCCGACGCCGCTCCGCTGAGGCCGGCGCGACCGTGGCGTACGTGAACACCGTGGGCGCACAGGATGAACTGGTCTTCGACGGCGACTCCATGATCGTGACCCCGACAGGAGAGCTGCTCGCCCGGGCCCAGCAGTTCGAGGAACGGCTGCTGCTGGTCGACCTGGTCATCGAACCGGGACAGCCGCGACGAGACGGTCCGATCGGTCCGATGACGGTCAACAGGGAGAGGCTTTCGGGGGATGACGAGGCAGCCGTAGGCAGACGTCCCGATCTGCCCCCGGTACCGCATTTCCGGCCCATGCCCGATCTGGTGGAGGTTTGGGGCGCTCTGGTGTTGGGGCTGCGTGACTACGTCGAGAAGAACCGGTTCGAGTCGGTCATTCTCGGCCTGTCCGGCGGAATCGACTCGGCGCTGGTGGCCGTGCTGGCTGCCGATGCCCTCGGTGCCGACCGGGTCTTCGGGCTCTCCATGCCCAGCAAGTATTCCTCCGCGCACTCCCGGGACGACGCCGCGGATCTGGCCGAGCGGATCGGCTGCCATCTCGACACCGTCCCCATCGAGGCGATGGTCGCCGCCTACCTCGATGCGGTGAAACTGACCGGGCTGGCCGAGGAGAACCTCCAGGCCCGGGTACGCGGCACGCTGTTGATGGGTTTGTCCAACGAGCACGGCCACCTGGTCCTGGCTACCGGCAACAAGAGTGAGATCTCGGTCGGCTACTCCACGCTGTACGGCGACAGCGTCGGCGGCTTCGCGCCGATCAAGGACGTCCCGAAGACCTTGGTGTGGAAGCTGGCCCGCTGGCGCAACTCAGTCGCGGCAGAGCGCGGCGAGGTCGAACCGATCCCGGAGAACTCGATCGCCAAACCCCCGTCGGCCGAACTGCGGCCAGGACAGCAGGACAGCGACTCGCTTCCCGACTACGAGGTCCTGGACGCCATCCTGGCCGACTACATCGACCGCGATCTGGGCCATCGAGAACTGGTCGAGCTCGGCCACGACCCGGAGACGGTGGCCACCGTCTTGCAACTGGTCGACCGGGCGGAGTACAAACGCCGCCAGTTCGCTCCCGGCACGAAGATCTCGCTCAAGTCGTTCGGACGTGATCGACGTCTCCCGATTACCAGTCGTTGGCGGGAGACCGTCGAGTCCTAGCCGTGCCAGGCTGTCTGATATGTCGAGCACGAGCGGAGAGGCGCGGCCGGCCCGGGTTCGGATCCCGCGCCTGCAGGCCTTCAAGGAGTCCCACGAGCCGTGGCCGATGCTGACGGCGTATGACCAGTACACCGCCGCCATCTTCGACCAGGCCGGCATTCCGGTGCTGCTCGTCGGTGACTCCGCAGCCAACAACGTGTATGGCTATCCGAGCTCCCTGGGTGTCACGGTCGAGGAACTGCTCCCGCTGGTTCGCGCCGTGGTCGGTGCCACCGAACGGTCGCTCGTGGTCGCCGATCTGCCGTTCGGCTCGTACGAATCAACGCCCGAGCAGGCCTTGGCCACGTCCGTGCGGATGATGAAAGAGGCTGGCGCGCATGCCGTGAAGCTGGAAGGCGGTGTACGGGTAGCAGCGCAGATCCGCAAGATCACCGAGGCCGGCATACCCCTCATGGCCCACATCGGGTTCACCCCGCAGAGCGAGCACCGTTTGGGCGGGTACAAGATCCAGGGCCGTGGCGAGGGAGCCGATCAACTGCTCGCCGACGCGCACGCCGTACAGGAGGCCGGTGCTTTCGCGGTTGTGCTGGAAATGGTTCCTGGTGCGCTCGCCGGACAGGTGACAAAGGAACTGGCGATCCCGACGATCGGGATCGGCGCCGGGCCCGAATGCGATGCTCAGGTGCTGGTCTGGCAGGACATGGCCGGCTTGAACACCGGCAAGGTGCCCCGGTTCGTCAAGCAGTACGCAGACCTCGACGGTGTGCTCCGTGAGGCAGCCGCTGCGTACGCCACCGACGTTCGCAGCCGTTCGTTCCCCGGCCACGAGCACACCTACGGCTGAGCTGGACTACGGCTCGTTACGTCAGCTCTGGGACGCGAGTTGAGCCCCGAGAACCTCCCAGGCCTCGAGCAGCGATGGCCCGTACCAGGTCAGGTGCCGACCGCTGACCAACGCGATCTGCTTGCCCGCAAAGGCTTCTGGGCCGTCATCAGCGGTGAACCGGTACGGCTCGTCGGGAAGTACGATGAGATCAGCGGCGCTGATCCGCTCGTCACCCAGTTCAATTCTCGGGTATCGCTCGGTGTGGTGGGCGAAAACGTTGTCCACCCCGAGAGTGCGCAGGACGTCTCCGGCGAAGGTGTCGTGGCCCAGGACCATCCACGGCCGCCGCCAGATCGGAATGACTGCCCGACGGTGCAACACCGGTGAAACCGGCTGCTGCCAGAGCCGGCGGGTTCGGGTCAGCCAGTCCGGCTCCCCTCCGGTGAGCACCTGCAGGAGCGCGCTGAGACTGTCGAGTGCCTGGGCGACAGTTGCCGGCGCAGTCACCCAGACCGCAATCCCGCTGTCGCGCAACCCCGAGATGTCACTCGGACGGTTCTCCTCCGCATTGGCCACCACCAGATCGGGGCCCAGGGCGCGGATGGCGTCGAGGTTCGGCCACTTGGTACCCCCGACCCGGGGAAGGTCGAGATCGGCCGGATGGGTGCACCAGTCCGTCACGCCGACCAGCAGGTGGCGATGGGTGGCCGCGATGGATTCGGTGAGCGACGGTACGAGGCACACGACCCGCCGCGGTGCCTGGACCGACATCGACCGGCCCTGATCGTCGACCGGGCCGTGTCCTGCCTGCCGCAACTCAGATCCGCTGGTCATGCGACCACCGGATCATCGGGACACCGCGAGCCGAACCGTACGAGCCTCGACGTCGGCCTCGATGACCTTGACGCGCACCGTCGCCCCCAACGAGAGACCTGGCCCGGTGCACCTCGCGCGAACGGCCAGATCACTGAGTACGACAGTGGCGTCATTGCGGCTGCGGTCACCGACTTCGACGACGACGCCAGCGAAGACCTCGCCAATGCGGCCGGACAATACTGCGGCCTCAGTCGCATCGAGACAGGCGCGTTGGAGTTGGTTGTCGCGACGATCGGCCGAGGTCATCGCCGCTGGAAGATCTGCCAGTCGACTACGTGCCCAGAGCGCGATCTCGCCGCCATCCTGGACGCCGAGACACACCTCGTTGACGTATCGGTCGGCCAGTCGTCTGAGCGGAGCGGTGACGTGCGCGTACGGAGCCCCCACGCCAGCATGCTCGGTCCGTTCGGGTGGTGAACCGTCGAAGGCGGTGTATCCGGACCCGCGCAGCAGCCCAGCCGCCTCGTCGATGAAAGCGGCCTCCTGCGGCCTGCCTCCGTCCACAGTAGACAAAATTTCCCCCGGCGAAGCTCCTGGCGCCCAGTCGATCCCCAGTGCCGCCGCCACGCGGCGGAGCTGCTCGACCGCTCGGTGATCGGCAGCCGGCAGGGTGCGTAGCAACCCGACGCCGGCATCCAGCAGGAGGCGTGCCGCCGCCCGTCCGGTCAGCAGCGAAATCTGCGCGTTCCACCGCTCCACCGGCAGCTGGGATCGAAAAGACAACTGCCACGAGCCGTCCTGTGCCCGCATGACCTCCTGGTCAGGGATCGGAAGTTCCAGAGCTCCCCGCTCACGTGCCTGGTCGACGAGAATCGGTCCCAGCTCAGCCAGCGCCGCGATGCTGGAATGCACTGCGCCGTGGTCGATGTCGGCCTGCACCTGCGCGTAATTGAGTTTGGCGACGCTGCGCACCTGGTGACGGGTGACCTCGACGGTGGTCAGATTGCCGGTTTCGTCGACGTGCAGGGCCCACACCACAGCGGGACGGTCCTTGTCCTGCAGCAGACTTGCGCCATCCTCGCTCAGCTGCGGAGGGTAGAGCGGCGTCTTCGTATCGGGGCTGTAAAACGTGACACCGCGTTCCCAGGCCTCGTCGTCCATCGGGCCACCAGTTCGGACGAAGGCGGCCACATCAGCGATCGCGTAGTGGACCACGTAGCCATCGCGTGCGCGCTCGATATGCAGAGCCTGGTCGAGGTCCAGGCTCTCGGGCGGATCGATCGTGACGAAGGGTAGATCGAGACGCGTCCGGGCGTGCTGCGGACCTCTGTCGACACTGTCCCGGGCATCGTCCAGTACCGAGGTGGGAAAGCTTTGGGGAACCCCGAGTTCGGTCCGGATGGCGTCGAAGGACAGGGAAGCCGCCGTACGCAGCCGGCGGTTTGGTGCTGCACTCAGGTCCAACGCCCCCTAGCGGCGGGCGGCGGCCTTCTTGGCGGGCGCCTTCTTCGCAGTCGTCTTCTTGGCTCCAACGCTTGCCAAGGAGGTCTTGGTTCCGGCCGTCGGTCGAGCAGCCGCAGCCTTCGGGGTGCCTCCCTTGCCCGCTGCCTTCTTCGCGGTGGTCTTCTTCGCGGTGGTCTTCTGGGCAGGCGCTTTGGTGGCAGTTGTCTTCTTGGCCGTCGCCTTGGCGGTTGACTTTGTCGCTGTTGCCTTCTTCGCCGATGACGTTGTCGCAGCGGCCTTCTTTGCGGGCGCCTTCTTTGCGGCCGCCTTTGCCCCGACCTTGGACAGCGTGGTCTTGGTACCCCCCGTCGGACGGGCAGCGGCGGCCTTGCCGGGGCCGCCCTTGCCCCCGCTCTTCGCGGCAGTTGTCTTCTTGGCGGTTGTCTTCGCGGCCGACGCCTTGGTGGCGGTGGCCTTACGTGCCGAAGCCTTCGCGGCCATGGTTCCTCCTAGACAAACGAATGTTGCGCTCACTGTTGAGTGCTGTGCGGGCCGCGTCAACACTCCACGCCGACCACAGGTTTCATTCAGTTGTCGCCGTTGTTCCAATCGGAATCCTCGGCTGACTTACGTTCTTCTCGTTTCCTGATGGTGTCCAACGCTTTTGCCGCTTCTTCGCGGGTAGCGAAAGGACCCAGCCGATCCTTTGACGGTGCTTCACCTTCTTGCACAACTGCGCCGGTCTTCACGTTGTAGTACCAGGCTCCGTCGCACATCTTCGTGCTCCTCGCATTGTCGAAGTGGATGCCAGCCAACCACGTCCGTCCCGGTGCGCAGGTACGTCGTGATCGGTCGCCTGGCTTTCCTTCTGTGCCGATCGAGAGTGAGAGACTGTTGCACCACGCCCAGCATTCAGGAGGAGTCACCGTTTCCAGCGTGACGACCTTCGGCCCGTACGAGCTTCAAGGGCTGCTGGGGCGCGGAGGTATGGGCGAGGTGTACCGCGCCTTTGACCGCGAACAGGGCCGTGTGGTGGCGCTCAAGCTGCTTGCCATGTCCATGGCCGACGACGCCGGCCTCGCCGAGCGATTCAAGCGTGGGTCCTACCTGGCCGCGCGGCTCAATGATCCGCACGTCATACCTATTCACCGCTCCGGCGAGATCGACGGCCGTCTTTACATCGACATGCGGCTGGTGAACGGGTCGGACCTCGCGACGATCATCGACCGGGACGGACCCCTGCCCCTGGCACGAGCGGTGGCCATCATCGCCCAAGCCGCCGAAGCACTCGACGCCGCTCATGCCGAGAACCTCATCCACCGCGATGTCAAGCCATCGAACTTGTTGGTCACACCACACGGCTTCGTGTACCTCGTCGATTTCGGGATCGCGCATGTCATTGGTGTGCTCGCGACCGAAAAGGCTCTGACAGCGACCGGCACAACCATCGGAACACTGGATTACATGGCCCCGGAGCGGTTCCTCGGCCGCAACGATGTTGGTGCCCGCGCGGACGTGTACTCACTGGCCTGCGTGCTGTATGAGTGCCTGACCGGTCAGCGGCCCTTCGTGGTTGACGGACTCCCGGCGCTGATGCACGCGCACCTCAGCACGGCGCCGCCCGCAGTTACTGACGCGCTTCCCGACCTTCCCGCGAGCCTTGACCACATCATCGCGCGCGGGATGGCCAAGGACCCAGCAAAGCGCTATGCCACTGCAGGAGAATTCGCCGCGGAAGTTGGTCGCACGGCTCACGATTGGGCACCACGGCGTGCTCCGACCACGATGACGGCCGTGCATTCGCCCTGGGTACCGGCCACGCCAGCGACCTATCAGTCCACTCCCGACGTATCCCAAGAGGACTGGCGCCTGACGGCAACGCCGCCTGCTCCGCCGTCGTCGCGACGGTCACAGAAGGTCGCAGGATGGCTGGTCGCTGGCGCCGGCCTCGTCGCCGTCGCGGTCCTGGTCGGTGTCCTACTCGGGCGGGTGAGCTTCGGGACCGATGCTGACGTTCCGAGAGAATCCGGCTCGGCCAACGGCGCGCTGACGTCCGAGTCAGCCACAGGCGATGGCGGGCAGCCCTCAGGGCTGCCGACAGAACCAGCAACCGGTGGCGATCTGGGTCTGTCAACTCCGGTCTCGAACCCCTCGTGCAACGGCACGTACGTCACCTTCGTCGGCGCAGCGGTCACCCCCGGCGCCTATCGATGCGAGGTGGCGCAACTGCTCGCCAGTTACCCCGGCTCCTCGTATCTGCTGAGTGAGCTGAGCTGCTCTTCGCTGCGGGCCCGTTCCGCTGACGGGGGCAGCATCTACGCGGTGTACCTGGGTCCGTTTGCCAGCCCGGCCGAGGCCTGCGCCGCCCGCGACCTAACCGGCGGGGAAAGCTACGTCAAGATTCTCGATGAGCTCAGCCCGCCTGAGCAGGAGCAGCCGTGCTGACGCGTCCCGGCCAGCAGGTGTGATGCCCTGATGGACGAGTGCTGCGATGCCGGTAGTGCCGACCCGCGGATGGGGCGGCGCGAGTTTCTGCGTGGCGCCTCCCTGGCAGCCCTGACCGTCGCAGTCTCTCCCGTCTTACTTGGCGTATCTACCGCTCAGGTCGCCTCGCCTTTGACGGACGTCGGAGTGCGGTCGCGAGACGACTGAGCGCAAGGTCTGGCACCGACAGGTGCATGGGAGCTGGAACGAGCCGCAGACATGCGGCTTCTCCTGGTCCATCACACGGCCTCATCAAACCGATACGCCCGTGAAGATGTGCCCGGTCTGATCCGTGGCTCCTACGCCACGCATATTGGTCCGGACCGGAGTTGGCCTGACGTGGCATACAACTTCTTCGTCGACCGGTATGGCGTCGTGTGGGAGGGCCGCTCTGGCAGCCTGGCCGGCCCGGTCAAACCCGACGCCACCGGCGGTAGTCAAGGGTTTGCCCAGCTGTGCGGCTTCATCGGCGACCACCAGACCGAAGCACCCAGCGATGCGGCCCGGCTGTCCATGATCACGCTGCTGACCGCGATCGCTGACACCTACGGCATAGACACCACACCTGGTGCGACAACCACCTTTGTTTCTCGAGGCTCGAACCGGTGGCCACTGGACAGTTCAGTCACAGCGACCACCATCGCCGGGCATCGCGACATGTCGCAGAGCATCTGCCCGGGTGATGCGGCATACGAACTCGTGCTGTACGTATTTCCTGCGGAGGTTTCCGCGATCCGGGCCTCTCGGACCGTCCGCCGACTACTAGTTCGATCCCGTCGAGCGCGCCTTCGACGGGACCTGCAACGCCGAGTGCCGCATCGACGCGGGATCAACGCACAACTCGCCGCGGAGTATGGGACGAATTTCTTCCACGTGCAGGCCTACCTCGTCAACCTGCGCCGCGGGGGGCAATGGCTGCCGCTGGACTCACGCCCACCGAGGCCGACCGGCAATGCGTGGCCGAGGTCCGCGTCCCTTTATCGCTGCGTGCCGCGCCGGCCGATGTGCACCTGAACGTGGCCGGCCAGTCGGCGGTCGCCCTGCAGACCGCAAAGCGGGCGAAGAATGGTTCAAGGTACCGCGGACCGGGGCGTGACAGCGGAAGAACGGAAGAACGGCACCACCCTGCTCTGCTGACCTACCGACCCAGAACTTCCGGTCGGTAGGTCAGCAGTTGCACGTGTGACGGTCTTCGGTCAGGCGAACCATCCGCCAACTCAGCGCACGTGCAGGACTATCTGATCCGCCGCGCCTTCTGCCCAGCCGCCTTGAGTGGGGCCGTGCTCTGCGGAGCCCGGATCGACCACGGCACGATGTCGGCGGCGATGTCGATCGCGTCCTGCTCAGTCGGAATGATTCCCGCGTCGCTCAGGCCATTTGACGTAGAAGAGGGGCGCCAGAGACTTGGTCGGCGGCAACCGCCGTCAGGCCGCGTCCGTCGCGTCGTTGATCGTCGGGCGGTCGACCAGTTCGACCCGCTGGATCTCGAAGGGCTCAACTTCCTGGGTTTCCTGCGTCGGATCGAATGGGCGGATCGACAGCCGGCTGCGGTTGTGCCGTTGGGCGTCGATGACGTCGCTCTTGAGGCTCTGGAAGTAGGACTCTGCCGCAGCTCGGTCAGACTTCGTGATGGGAATGGTGATCGGCTGCGGCGTGCCGTAGTAATGGATCTCAACGGCAAGCATCTGTGTGCGCCGCCTTCCGGTCTATTGCAGCCGGGCGGGCGATCCGGCAGTCGGCGGTGGGGTGATCCGCTCCGATGAACATCATGGCTCCGACCTGTGGTGACTAATCCTGCGGTGGCTGCGCAAACCCCGTAGCGGCTGACTCACAATGTACACGTTGGGTCACGAAAGCGGGGTTGTCGGGCAAGTAACTTACCGTGCGTGAACAGTTGCGCGGGCTCTCAGTGAGACCTCGGTAACCGTTTGTCATCGGAGCCGTAGCATGCGGGCGGCGCTCGGCTGCGGGACGGACGAGTCGGCCTGTACGCCGGGAACAGGTCCAGCGTGATTGACAATCGTTGGAAAATGTTGAAAAAAGGCTCTGACCTGCGGAAATGCTGTTTGCCGTCGTTGGACGAAATTGGCCTCTTGTGGACTTCTTGCGGACTGTCTGCGGACAGCAACGTCCACTGTGGACGGTCCACGGTCGATGATGAATCACCAGCGGAGGCAGTCAGGAGGGCTCTGTGGCGGGTGCCCGCCAGCCACCCTGAGGATGCAGCCGTCGACCACCCCCAGGCGATCGCTGCTCCTCCGTAGTAGCAACGTCGGACCCGGCTGTCCCTTGACACAGCAGAGGGCTGTGATCGACGTCGAGTGCGCCAGACGCTTACCGGACATGCCGATGAGCGGATGTCTTCTTGCCCAAGCCGTTCCGGCGGGTCACGTCGACGGCGCTGGGACGCCAGAGCGGCGCTCGAGCGGTCTGAGCCGGCGGGCCCACCCATCGTCGGTGCCGGACCCCGACCGCGCCGTACCGCACAGATCTGGTTCGTGGCTCCGGGCCGTGACTCGCGTCGGCGACAGGTACTCTCGCGTCGTGCGGACGATGCCGAGCGGGAGCGGCCGCTAACCGTGCTGGGCGGAGATTGACACGAACCTCGAGCGTACGTCGCCTTGCGCCGGTCGGAGTGCGC
>JACCTM010000090.1 GCA_013812385.1 Geodermatophilaceae bacterium
CGACCGACGGTTACGCTCCGTAATGCATTTCGATGTCGTTCGGAGTGACTGGGACCATAGTTCGCAGCGGCCCTCGGGTAGCTGCGGACGTAGGGGTCGCCGATGCTGGCCAGCGAGCTCGTCTCGCCAGGCGACATCGCGACTCCATCGCAACTTCGGTTGGGATAGCCCGGAGCGCCGGTAGTTCCCGGCACATGACGCCCCTTCGCGACCCGTTCGCGGAGGGGCGTCGTTATTGTCTGCCGGTGACAACGTGGCCGGGCTCGGCATATCCGCTCGGCGCAACCTACGACGGCACTGGCACCAACTTCGCCGTCTTCAGCGAGGTCGCGCAGCTGATCGAACTGTGCCTCTTCGACCGGCAGGGTGTCGAGCAGCGGATTCCCATCGAAGACGTGGACGCCTTCGTGCACCATGTCTACCTCCCTGGAGTCACCCCGGGTCAGCGCTACGGCTATCGAGTCCACGGTCCGTATGCCCCCGGACGGGGCCAACGATGCAATCCGGCCAAGCTGCTGGTCGATCCCTATGCCAAAGCGCTGGACGGCGAGATGCAATGGGGTCAGCCGCTGTTCAGCTACCAACTCGAGGATTCCCTGGACGGTCCCCCCGCCTCAAGAAGACGGCGGGACACCAACGAGCCGGACCCCAGTAACTCGGCCGGGCACACCTTGAAGTCGGTCGTGATCAACCCCTTCTTCGACTGGGGCTCCGACCGGGCACCCCGCACGCCCTACCACCGGACCTTGATCTATGAGGCCCACGTACGCGGACTCACCAAGACCCATCCCGGCGTACCCGAGGAACTGCGCGGTACCTATGCAGGCATCGCCCATCCAGCGGTGATCGAGCACCTGGTCTCGTTGGGCATCACGGCGCTGGAACTGATGCCGGTCCACCAGTTCGTGCTCGACCACACGCTGGCCAAGCGCAACCTCACGAACTACTGGGGCTACAACACCATCGGCTTCTTCGCCCCCCACCAGGCCTATTCCACCTCGGTCAGCGGAGGGCACCAGGTTCAGGAGTTCAAGGGCATGGTGCGGGCCCTGCACGCGGCCGGCATCGAAGTGATCTTGGATGTCGTCTACAACCACACCGCGGAGGGCAACCACCTCGGCCCCACGTTGTGTTTCCGTGGGTTGGACAACGCCGCCTACTACCGACTCGACGACAAGCATCCAGACCGGTACATCGACTACACCGGGACCGGCAACTCGCTGAACGTCCGGCATCCGAACGCGTTGCAGCTGATCATGGATTCGCTGCGCTACTGGGTGCTGGACATGCATGTGGACGGTTTCCGCTTCGACCTGGCCTCCGCACTGGCTCGAGAACTGCATGATGTCGATCGGCTGTCGGCGTTCTTCGATCTCGTGCAGCAGGACCCGGTCGTCAGCCAGGTCAAGCTGATCGCCGAGCCCTGGGACGTGGGCGAAGGCGGCTATCAGGTGGGCAAGTTCCCTCCACAGTGGACGGAGTGGAACGGGAAGTACCGCGACACGGTCCGCGACTTCTGGCGAGGTGAGAAGGCCGCCCTGCCGGAATTCGCTGCCAGGATCACCGGATCGTCAGATCTGTACGAACACAACGGGCGCCGACCTGTGGCGAGCATCAACTTCGTGACTGCACACGACGGCTTCACCCTCAACGACCTCGTGTCCTACGACCACAAGCACAATGCCGCCAACGGCGAGGGCAACGGCGACGGGGAGAGCCATAACCGGTCGTGGAATCACGGTGTGGAAGGGCCGACCGACGATCCGGGCATCCTCGAACTCCGGGCCCGGCAAAGGCGCAACCTGATAGCCACTTTGCTGCTGTCCCAAGGTGTTCCGATGCTGCTGCACGGAGATGAACTCGGCCGCACCCAACATGGCAATAACAACGCCTACAGCCAGGACAACGAGCTGTCCTGGGTCGACTGGGCATCGGCCGACGGTGATCTGAAGGCATTCGTCGCTGCGGCCTCACGGTTGCGTCGCGCGCATCCGACGTTTCGCCGCCGCCGCTTCTTCCGCGGTTCTCCGGTGCGCGATGTCGGTGATCCCATCCCGGACATCAGTTGGCTGACCTCAGCCGGGGCCGAGATGGCTCATGGTGACTGGGACTCCAGCTACCACCGGGCGTTCGCCGTGTTCTTCAACGGTGAGGGCATCAACGAGCGTGATGATCGCGGTGAGCCGATCACCGATGTGTCGTTTCTGCTGTGTTTCAACGCCCATGACGCCTCGTTGGACTTTCGCACCCCGCCGGTCGAGTACGCGCGTGGCTGGGAGGTCGTTCTCGACACGGGCCTCCCCCGGCAGCCGTCGAGCCCGGAGATCGTGGTCGAGGCCGGAGGTTCGGTGCCCGCCCTCGGTCGCTCGCTGGTCGTCCTTCGCGCTGCGTCGTAGGCCCATCGCCAGGTCGCATCGTCCAGGGTGACTACGTCACGTCGGTGAGTCGCCTGCGCTGTTCTTCCACGTCGTAGTCAGGTGCGGGAAACTGCGGGTCCATCTCGGTCAAGGTTTCGATCAGGAGCCGGCCGATCGCCCAGTTGCGGTACCACTTGCGGTCGCTGGGGACGACGTACCAGGGCGCCAGTTCGGTGTTCGTACGGTTCAGGACCGCCTCATACGCCTTGGCGTAAGCCGGCCAATGCTTGCGCTCGTCGATGTCGCCGGGGTTGAACTTCCACTGCTTCTCCGGATCGTCCAGCCGAGCCAGGAGCCGCTCCTTCTGCTCCTCGAAGGAGATGTGCAGGAAGCACTTGATGACCTGCACTCCACTCTCGACCAGGCCGTGCTCGAACCGGTTGATCTC
>JACCTM010000095.1 GCA_013812385.1 Geodermatophilaceae bacterium
CGGACTCACAGCAGCAGCTTAGGGGGCGCGTGCTGACGGCACGATTCGTTCGCTGTAAGCGCGCGGCGCACATCGTTGTGCCCATCTAGCATGTCGCGGGGTCGCACAACCCGGCCGAGCCAGAGCATCTCGTCACGCGAAAAACCCGGCCACGTGTGCTTGAAAGTTTGTGGCGGGGATCGTCCTGAGGTCGTCTGCGGAGCTGGGACACGAGGCGGCTGCCGTCATGCCACCGTCGCCGTGGCACCGACCTGCTGCTGCTGGTAGTGCGTGGCTCGTCGGATCAGCGCGCTGAGACCGAGATTGATGACCGCGGCCCCCATGAAGACGAGCAGCAACAGCGCGTACATCTCGGAGATCTGCAGCCGCGAGTAGTACTCGATCGACCGGAATCCGAGCCCGACGTTGGCGACCTTCGTCTCCGCCAGCAGGGATGCGGTGATGGCGACTCCCAGGCCGAGCCGTACCCCACCCAGGACCGGACCCAGCACGGAGGGTGCATAGACGAACCGATACATCTGAGTCTGGCTCGCTCCGAGGGCCTTCGCGGCCTTCACGTGGATCGGCTTGACCTCGCGGAGCGCCAGAGCCGTGGCGACCGCGATGGGAAACGCGGCGCTGATGGCCGCGATGCCGACCTTCGACTCCACCCCGGTGCCCAGGAAGAGGATGAGGATCGGGAAGAGGACGATCTTCGGCACCGCGCCGGTGTAGTAGACCAACGGGTCGAGCAGCTTGTAGAGGTAGGCAGTGGAACCCATCACGGCGCCGATGACGAAGCCGATCAGCGCGCCGATGGCGGCCCCCACGAAGACCTCGTAAAGAGACGCGTAGACGTCCAGCCAAAAGCTGGGCCGGCCGGCTACGGTGGCGATGTTGCCGAAGACCTCGGTCGCCGGCGGCAGCACCGTGTCCAGTACGAGCCCGGTGCGGGCGGCGACCTCCCAGACCCCGAGGAAGAGCAGCACCGCTCCCAGGCGCAGGGCCCAGACCCATTTCATCGCTGCGCCAGCCTCTCGAGTTGGTTGATCAGCCAGATGAACGCTGCGGAGATCACCACGATGAGCCCCACCGAGACATAGAGGTCGGTGGCGCGGAAGAGCAGCGCCGACTCCGCTACGAGCCGGCCCAGCCCCCCGATCTGCAGGATGTACTCCATCGCCACCACGACAATCAGCACATAAGTGAGCGCGATCCGTAGCCCGGTGAAGATCGTCGGGGCAGCCGCGGGCAGCATGATGTGGCGGAACAGGTTCCAGGACGACATGCTGAGGCTGCGTCCGACATTGAGCAGCGTGCGGTTCACGGCGCTGAGCGCCTGCTTGGTAAAGAGGATAGTTGGTAGCACCGCGAACAGCGCGGCGAGGGCGATGATCGCCGCCGAGTTGCGCCCGAAGATCACGAGGAAGATCGGGTACAGCAGCACGATCGGGGAGGAGAAGAGGGCCGCGACGAGGGGCTCGTAGGCGTCTCCGAGCGGACGGATCCTCCAGAGCACGAAACCGAGCAGCACGCCGGCGATCCCTGCGATGGCGAAGGCCAGGAGGACCGCGCCCAGCGTGATGGCGACCATGCCCAGGAAGTCCCCGTCGGTGACGCTGGACGCCATTCCGGCGAGGACGGACGAGGGCTCGGGCACGAAGAACGGATTGAGGATCTCGGTTCTGACCGCGACCTCGACCAGAGCCAGGAAGATCGCGATCATCACGATGCGTACGATCCACATCGGCACCTCCGCGCCACGGCGTCGTTTCGGCCCGGCCTCCGGGGGTGGAAGGGACTGGGTCGCCGTGTCGACGCTCGACGGTCGTGACGGGCTCATGGTCAGTCCTCGGGGAGGTAGCTGAGGTCGAAGAGCTCGCTCACCTGCTCGTCGGTCAGCGGCTCTTCGGCGAAGCCGAATTCCACGGCGTCCGCGATGAGCACGTCCTGGCCGTCGAGCGGCGCGATCCGAAGTTCCTCCCGCTCGTAGTAGTCGAACGTCGTGAGCAGGACCTCTTCGGTGAGCTCGAGATCGGCGGATTCCTGCCAGATCTTCACGGCCTCCTCCGGGTTGTCGAAGATCCAGTCCCAGGACTGCTGCTGGACCTCGAGGAAGGTTCGGGCCGCGTCCGGGTCTTCCTCCAGGAAAGAAATGTTGGCGATGTTGACGCGCATGGCGACGTCGGCGTAGTCACCGATCTCAGCACCGTCCGCGACGAGGACGAGTTCGCCGTTCGCCACCTCCTCCAGGAAGAACGGCGGCTGGGTCCAGCCGGCGTCGATCTGCCCGGTCTGCACGGCCGTCAGGTTGTCGGGTGGTCCGCCGATAGCCTCGGCCTGGATCGGCGGCAGTCCTTCCGACTCGAGGAGCTCGCTGAGCGCGAGGACGCCGATGTGGCTGGACGACCCAGTGGCGCTGTAGCCCATGCGTCGGCCCGCGAGATCGCTGCGATCGGTGAGACCGCTCTCGGGCAACGCGAACCATTGCAGGTCCAGGCCCGTCGTGGATGCAGAGACGATCTTGATAGGGGCGCCCTCGACGTAGGCACCGATGGCCGCGGCGCCACTGGTCTCGGTGCCGATGTCGGCACTGCCGGACACCACTGCCTGCACGGTCTCGGCACCGCCGCCGGTGAACGTGGCCTCCACCTGGAGTCCGGCGTCCTCGTAGAAGCCCTGATCGGTCGCGACGTAGTACGGCAGCCCGGTCGTAAAGATGGTCGGGTTGGAGAAGGCGATGTTGACCTGCGTTAGCCCTTCCTCTTCGGACCCTGAACTTCCAGGTGGTGAGCAGGCTGCCACCGTCAGGGAGGTCGCCAGGGCCGTCATGGTCGTCAGGGTTTTACGCATGCGCCGTCTCCTCGTGGTTCGTCTGGTCCTGCTTCTGTTCCTGGGCGAACGCCTTCAGGGATTCCTCGCGGAGGACCGACCAGACCTTTCCGACCAGGACGGCGAACTCATCCGTGGCAAGAAGGGTCGAATCGCGCTCCGCGGGCAGGTCGATGTTGACCACCGCTTTCATGCGGCCCGGCCGCGCACTGAGGACCACCACACGGTTCGACAGGAGGATGGCCTCCTGGATGTTGTGCGTGATCAGCAGAACCGTCTGGTCGAGGGCGCGCTGGATGCGCAGCAGCTCCTCGCCGAGGATGATCCGGGTCTGCTCGTCGAGGGCGCCGAAGGGCTCGTCCAGCAGCAGGATGGACGGCTCCATGACCAACGTCCTGGCGATCGCCACGCGCTGCTTCATGCCGCCGGACAGGTGATGGGGGTAGCTGCGGACGAAGTCCTCGAGTCCGACGAGGCTGAGCATGTCCAGAGCCCGCTTACGCCGTTCCTCCTTGCCGAGGCCGCGCATCTCGAGCCCGAACTCGACGTTCTTCAGCACGTTGCGCCAGGGGAATGTCGACTCCTCCTGGAAGACGACCCCCACGTTCGGGTGGGGACCAGTGATCGTGTCACCCCGGACGGTGATTCGACCGTCGAAGCCGGTCAGTAGCCCGCTGACCGTGGACAGCAACGTGGACTTGCCGCACCCCGACGGGCCGACGACCGAGACGAACTCGCCCTTACCCACATTGAGATTGATGTGCTCGAGGGCGGTGACACCTCGTGAGGCGCCGTCGGTGGACGGGTAGGTGACGCTCAGGTCCTCGATTGTGAAGAGGTTGTCCTCTCCGGAGACGGCCCGGCCCGCCGGCGCATCGGTTGTGGTTGCCAAGTGCTTCCTTCCGCATCGATCGCGAGGTGTCCGCGATGCCGTCGGTGGCGTTCCGGTGATTTCGGTTCGAGAGGGTACATAGGGCCTCGTCGGAGGGGCGCCGGTCGTCGCAACAGTGGAATTAATCGTCAGCGTTTCTCCGCTGTGCAGACAGCTTCTCTGCTGTAGATCCTGTCGGCAATCTAAAGGTGTGTCAAGCGTCATCGGGGACTCGGGTGGCCGGATGGTCCCCGTCACCAGCGCAGACGACTCGCCCGGGGGGCGGGCAGGCGGGCCCGGAGATGTCAGGTGAGCGGCGTGCCGTCCGCCGTGACGAGGCCCGCGACGACAGCCGACAAGCGGGCGAACCGTGTCCGTTGGACGGGCGTCAACGTAGAGACGAGTGTGTCCTGGACCTCGTTCACCGCCGGCGTGTGAGCGAACATGAGAGCCCGAGCACTGTCGGTGAGCCGGATCAGTAGCCCACGCCGGTCGAGGGGATCGGGCGTCCGGTGCAGCGCGCCGCGCTCGGTCAGCCGCCGCAGGACTCATACTGCGGTGGTCTCCTCGACCGAGGCGCGTCGGGCCAGGGTCCCCAGATCGAGCGGCTCGTCGTGGTGCAGGACGTCCATGAGCGCGTACTGACCTGGGGTGACGTCTGCTCCCACGAGGCGCTCCCAGAGTCGGGCGTGCACCTGCCGGGCTCGGCGGAGAGCGAAGCCCGAATGGTCGAGGGATGCACGCACGCTGGGGTTCAACTCGCTTGCCTGGTCCTCCTCGACCACCGCCGGCGCCCATTCATGTCCACCCGCGTCGGCAACGTTGGCCCACAGGGTGACCACCTCTTACGCTTCCCGCTGCGTCTAGCGGTGCGAGGAGGAGTTCGTCGACCACCGTCATCAGTGGAGCGATGCACTCGACCTCGGCCACACCCTGCGGCCCGCAGGGAGAGGACCCGCCGGCGCCCGTCCCGCGGGTCGGAGTCCACTGCGACGAGGTCGCGGGCAAGCAGCGAGCGTGTCACCTCGGTCATGGTCCCCTTGTCGGCGGCGATCCGGTCCGCGACACCGATGTGGTCCAGCCCCGGCTCGATCATCACCGCGACCAGCGCTGCATAGTGCGGCGTCGTGATGTCCCCGACCGCCTGCCGCCACAGGGCCGCGCGCCGCTGCTCCGCTGCGCGGAGACCGAAGCCAGGTGCTTCCAGGACCGGCAGGGGGACGGCGCTGGTCGACGCACGATCGACGGGCTCCGAGACCTCCGCGCTACCGGCCACCCGCCCACCTTGCCATTGCCGGCCGCCCGCGCGCCGGACGGATGTCGAGGATCCAGAGCTGGTCAAGAAAGAACGGAGACGGTCACTCCAGGACGACGGTGACCGCTTTCGTCTCGGTGTAGGAGAGCAGTTCGTCGACCGACTCCTCCCTGCCGACTCCGGAGGACTTGACCCCGCCGAAGGGCAGACCCCAGTAGTGACGCGAGCTGCCGTTGACCCAGACGTACCCGGCCTGCAGCCTCGCCGCCATCCGGTGCGCCCGCGTCACGTCGCTCGTCCAGACCCCGGCCGTGAGCCCGTACTCGCTCCGGTTGGCGATGGCCACTGCCTCGTCTTCGTCCGTGAAGGTGATCACCGAGAGCACGGGCCCGAAGATCTCCTCGACGGCGGCGGGATTGTCCGGCGCCATCGGCCCGAGGACGGTGGGCGCGACGTACCACCCCGCGACACCGACACCCCGGGGCCGCCCCCCGCCCACCAGCACCTCTGCGCCTGCCGCCGTCGCCGCAGCGATCGCGGACAACGACTTGTCGTACTGCTTGCGGTCGATCACCGGACCCATCTGCGTGCCCTCGGCCAACGGATGCCCGACCTTGATCGCGCGAACCTGCTCCACCACGGCGCCGAGCACCTCGTCGGCGATGGACTCGTGCAGCAACAACCGACTGGTGGACCCGCACGACTGACCGGCCGTGACGGTGAAGTTCATCCCGAACACAGCGCTGTCGGCCGCTCGCGCCAGATCAGCATCGGGCATCACCACCAGCGCGTTCTTGCCGCCGAGTTCGAGGGAGACGTGCTTGACCCCGTGCTCTGCCGCCTGCCGCTGGATCAGCCGTCCAGTGTCCGGCGCCCCGATGAAGCCGATGCGGCGAACCAGCGGGTGGGCGACCAGCGCCTGACCGCTGACTGCTCCGCGACCGCTGATCACCGCGCAAAGGTCCGGCCCGAAGACCTCGGCGGCGAGTTCGCCCATCCTGAGGGACGACAACGGCGTCTGGTCCGGCGCCTTCAGGACGACGGCATTGCCGGCTACCAGCGGAGCTGCCACCTTGCCGGCGGCGAAGAAGATGGGGTGGTTGAAAGGCACGATCCGGCCGACGACGCCGAAGGGCTCCTGGACGGAGTAGTGCAGGTTGCCCGACAACGGATAGGTCGCGCCCCCGAGGTCGAGCGCATGGTCGGCCATGATGTCCAGCAACGTGGCAGCGGCACCGACGTCGGCCTGCATCGCGGCCAGCGGGAAGCCGGCGTCGAGCGCGTCGATCGTGGCCAGTTCGTCGGCGTGCAAACGCAGCAGCGCGGCGAACTCGCGGACCTTGGCGGCCCTCGCCCTAGGTGGCAGCGCTCCCCAATCCCGCTGCGCCTCGGCCGCTGCCTGGACGACCCGGTCCACCTCCTCGGCCGAGCAGTCCGGTGCATAAGCGAGGCGGCGCCCCGTCGTCGGATCCTCGACGTGGTACCGAGCGGCGATGGGCATCGACCGCCCACCCAGCTGGATCTCGAAGGTGCGGTCGAGAACTGCGTGTGCAGTGTCGAGCAATGTCATAAACGCTCATCTCCTGTGCCGAAGGGCGAGACACATCCGCGTGCGGTTCTCGGCTGGGACCGCGGCGTCGTCGCGCAGCCCACCCGGGCGCTTCCGGGGCCGAGTGCACCACTGAAGCAGACGCCATCTCCGCAGTCCAGTGGTGCTCTTCTCTGGACAGAGACGATCAGTTGGGGTACACAAGCAGTAATCACTTCTGCAGCACAGAGGTAGTTTCTGTGACCGCCGGCTCGCAGCCACCCCCATCCGCGTCGTAACTGCTGTTACCGGTTCGTCACTGGGGACACAGTGACACGGTCACAGCAGCGAGGAGACCCCATGCCGTCCGCAGGAACCGTCAATCCGGATGTCGACGGCGAGCGGTCGGCCCGGCGGACCGCCGCCGACCTCGTCGTCGAGTGCCTCGTCGCAGAGGGCGTGGAGGTCGTGGCCGGCGTACCGGGGACCACGATCATGGACGTGATCGACAGCCTTGCGCGCCAGGACCGCATCCGGTTCGTGGCCACCCGCCACGAGCAGGTCGCCGGTTTCCTGGCCGACGGGCTCTCCCGGTCGGGGCGGTCCCTCGGGGTCGCGCTGGTCTCCCGCGGTCCGGGTGCGGCGAACGTCTCGATCGCGGTGCAGAACGCCTACGACGAGTCGGCCCCCTTCCTGGTGCTGGTCGGGCAGGTGCCGGACGGCATCGCGGAGCGGCGCGCCTTCGAGGAGATGGACGTCGTCGCCACCTTCCGACCGATGACGAAGTGGGCCGTGGAGGTCCATCATCCGGAACGCATCCCGGAACTGCTGCAGCGAGCCGTGCGGACTGCCGTGAGCGGCCGGCCCGGACCGGTCGTGGTGTCGCTGCCAATGGATGTCCTCCAAGCGGAGGTTCCCGATGCCGTGCGTCCGGCACCTCGACGCCGGAGCCATCCGCCGGCCCCCGCGCCGGCGGCGGTCGACGAGGCGGTCGCCCTCCTCAGCAGTGCGGAGCGGCCGGTGCTCGTGCTCGGTGGAGGTGCCGGCACCCGCGCCGGCGCATACCTCGAGCTCGCCGAGCGGCTGTCGGCACCGGTGGTGACCACCTGGATGCGGCAGAGCGCCGTACCGCACGACCATCCTGCCTACCTGGGCGCGCTGGGTTACGGAGCCCACGACGTGACGGAGCAGGCCGTCCGTGAGGCCGACGTCGTCGTGGCCATGGGCTGCCGGTTCTCGGAGTTCACGACGAAGCGGTGGACGCTGCTGTCCGCCGACAGCCGGCTGGTGCACGTCGACATCGACGCCACCGAACTGGGACGCGTGTACGTGCCCGAGGTGGGGATCACCTCCGATGCCCGCCTCGCGGCCGAGGCGTTCGCCGCCCGACTCCCCAGCGGCGGCCGAGCAGGCGCGGCGGGCCGGCGGCGGCGACTGCAGAAGCTACGGAAGAAGTTCGACCGCGTGAGCTCCCTCGGGGCGCGCGAACTCCTCGCGGACGATCCCGGGGACGGCGTGAGCAGCATGAGTGCCGTCCAGGTGCTGCAGGACCTCACCGAGCGGGACGACATCCTCCTGCTCCAGGACGCTCCCAGCTTCGCCGCGTGGACCCACCGCCATCTACGGCTGACGCGCCCGGGCACCCTCTACGCGTCGGCCGGCGGGGCGATGGCCTGGGGCCTGCCGGCCGCCATGGGGCTGGCACTAGGGAGGCCGGACCGTCGAGTGGTGTCGGTGAGCGGCGACGGCAGCTTCTGGATGGTGGCGCAGGACTTCGAGACGTGCGTGCGGGAGGACATCCGGCTCGTCAACATCGTCATGAACAACTACTCGTACGGGAACACCCGGGACCGCCAGCGTGCCACGTTCGGCGCGCGCTACCTCGGTGTGTTCTACGACAACCCGGACTTCGCGGAGTTCGCCCGCTCGCTCGGTGGTTTCGGCGTCCGCGTGGAGAAGGACGCCGATCTGGCGGTCGCGGTGGCGGAAGCTCTCGCACAGGACCGGCCGGCCATCATCGACGTCGTCCAGGACCGGATGTACGGCCTACCACCCGGCCTGACCCCGCTGGCCGCCCGATGAGGCCGGGCGGGGCATAACCCGGCGCGACCTGCCCGTCGAGGTAGGTCCGTGCCTCCTCGAGGGACACGACATCGCCGTACTTGGCCTCGATGTCGAACAGACTTGCCGCGTCCGGCAACGCGGCCCGATCCCCCACCGCGTCCTCCATCACGATCGTGTGGAAACCGTGGGAGCACCCATCGACGGCGGTCGCGCGCGCAGCCGCTGATCGTGCACCCGGTGATGAGGAGGGTGTCGACCCGACGGGAGATGAGACGAGCGGCGAGGTCG
>JACCTM010000102.1 GCA_013812385.1 Geodermatophilaceae bacterium
GTGTCGAGACTAGGCGAGGGAGACCAGGTCGATCAGTTCCTCGCTCCAGACGTCTTCGACCCCGTCGGGCAGCAGGATCACCTTCTCCGGGACGAGCGCCTCGACGGCACCCTCGTCATGGGTCACCAGGACGACGGCGCCCTTGTACGTGCGCAGCGCATCGAGCACCTGCTGGCGGGACACCGGGTCGAGGTTGTTGGTGGGCTCGTCCAGAAGCAGCACGTTGGCCCCGGAACTGACCAGGCTGGCCAACGCCAGTCGGGTCTTCTCCCCGCCGGACAGGGTGCCAGCCGGCTGGTCGGCGGCATCCCCGCTGAAGAGAAATGCCCCGAGAATTCGGCGGAGATCACCGTCGGTGGATTCCAGCGCGGCGGCGCGCATGTTCTCCAGGACGCTGCGGTCCACGTCCAGGGTCTCGTGTTCCTGTGCGTAATAACCGATCCGCAGCCCATGCCCTGGAGTCAACTCACCGCTATCGGCGGATTCCGCCCCGGCCAGCACCCGCAGCAGCGTGGTCTTGCCGGCACCGTTGAGGCCGAGGATGACCACGCGGGCGCCCTTGTCGACAGCCAGGTCGACATCGGTGAAGACTTCCAGGCTCCCGTACGACTTCGACAGACCCGTTGCGAACAACGGCGTACGACCACAGGGTGCCGGCGTCGGGAAGCGAACCCTGGCCACCCGGTCGGACTGCCGTACGTCAGCCAAGCCGGCCATCAGTCGGTCAGCGCGGCGATCCATGGAGTGCGCCGCTTTGGCCTTGGTGGCCTTGGCCCGCATCTTGTCGGCCTGTCCACGCAGCTGGTCGACTTTACGCTCGGTGTTCGCCCGCTCACGCCGACGCCGGCGCTCGTCGGTGTCCCGCTGGATCAGATATGCCTTCCAACCGACGTTGTACTGGTCGATGGTCATTCGGCCGGCGTCGAGGTACCAGACCTTGTTCACCACATGTTCGAGCAGGCCGACATCGTGGCTGATCACGATCAGTCCGCCGCTGTGGGTACGCAGGAAGTCCCGCAGCCAGCTGATCGAGTCCGCGTCGAGGTGGTTCGTGGGCTCGTCCAGGAGCAGGGTTTCGGCATCGGAGAACAAGATCCTGGCCAGTTCGACCCGGCGGCGCTGCCCACCGGACAGGGTGCGCAGCGGCTGGCCGAGGACGCGATCCGGAAGGCCGAGGTTGGCACAAATCCGGGCCGCTTCGCTCTCAGCGGCGTAACCGCCCAGCGCGGCGAACCGGTCCTCGAGGTTCCCGTACCGGCGTATCGCCGCGTCCCGCTCGGGACCATCCGCGTGTTCGGCCATGGCCACCTGGGTCTTGGCCAGATCGTGCATCAGGGTGTCCAGACCACGAGCCGAAAGCACCCGGTCGCGGGCCAGGACGTCAAGATCCCCAGTCCGGGGATCCTGCGGCAGATATCCGTGCTCACCCCGCCGGTCGATCTCGCCACCGGCGGCCAGCGCCTCGCCGGCCAGGCTGGTCAGCGTGGTGGTCTTGCCGGCCCCGTTGCGCCCGACCAGGCCGATCCGATCTCCGGGTTGGACGCGCAGCGAGACACCCGTGAGAAGAGTTCGGGTGCCCGCGCGGAGTTCCAGGTCGGTCGCGGTGATCACAAGACCACCCATGGTAGGCGACTGTCATTCCGAGCCACTGCTTCATTCCGGGCTCAGGACCAGACCAGTACCTCGTTCAATGCCTTGCGCGTGATCGCCGGCACGGTCGCCGCCGCTGCCGGATATCCCACCGGTATGAGGACGAACGGGCGCTCCTCGGCGGGACGGTCGAGGATCTCGTTGAGAAAGCGCATCGGGCTCGGGGTGTGCGTCAACGTCGCGAGCCCCGCGTGGTGCAGCGCGGCCAACAGCAACCCGACGGCTATCCCGACGGACTCCTTGACGTAGTAGGGACGTGGCGAGTGCGGTCCCTTGTGGACTTCGAAGACGGCGATGATCGCCGGAGCCTCCTCGAGGAACGGTTTGCGCCAGTCGGTGCCCAGCGAGGCCAGAGCAGCGTGCCAGTCCTGGGCCCCCGGCCGGCCGTAGAACTCTCGCTCCTCGGCTTCGGCGCCTTTTCGCAGCGCGCGTTTGCGCGACGAATCGGTGACCACCACGAATCGCCAAGGCTGGATGTTCGCCCCGCTCGGTGCGCTGCCCGCCGCCCGGAC